>CAJMQE010000022.1 GCA_905215405.1 uncultured bacterium | reverse complement strand
CTTTTTTCTCGAAAGTTATCCACAAGGAGCGAAAATGAATTATGAAATTACCTCACTTCTATAATTCTATAACTTCTATAATTTTCACTACTGGACACTTATCATATTTTTCTGCACATCTGGTCAGCTCTTTAATGATTTGAGAATCTGACTGCTGTTCCGTATGCCATTACTTCTGCAGCCCCCTGCATGATTGCAGATGTTGCATATCTGACATTGACGATTGCGTCCGCACCTAGTCCTTCTGCCTCATCGATCATCCTCTGTGTTGCAATATCTCTTGCCTGATTCATCATCTGGGTATAAGCCTTTAATTCTCCGCCAATTATAGTCTTAAATCCAGATCCAATATCTTTTCCAATATTCTTGGACTGAATGGTACTTCCCTTCACCAGTCCGATCATTTCAAGTTCTTTTCCTGTAATATAGTCTGTATTTACAACGATCATATTCCCTCCATTTCTGCATGCCAGATGCATACAAATCAGATTTTCATTAACTTTATCCCTATCAGTATACCCTTTTCTATCTGGTCTGCATAGAAGAAATCTTATGATTGCACGTACTTTTTTTGCAGTGTGTCAGTCCATTTCTTTCATAAATTCAGACATCATGCACACACTCTGTGCTCCATGACTGAGGACCTGCTGATAATTATCCTCATGAATTCCTCCAATTCCATAGACTGGAATCCGCACCACTCCACAGACTTCTTCCATAAATAAAAGTCCTCTTGGCGGTAATCCTTTTTTACAATCCGTTGTAAATATATGCCCTGCTGTAATATAGGAAGCTCCAGCCCGTTGTGCCTCTTGTGCCTGCTGTACAGAATGTACGGATGCACCCACGATTTGAAAATCCGAAAGAATCTTCTTATGTGGTTCTTTCTGCTGCTTTGCATAATACTCTAGTAACAACGGAAGAGGCAGATGTATATTAGAAACGTCAAGCCTTCTGGCCACATCGACATAGGTATGGAGGATGCACATTACACCGGTCTGATCACAGATCGATTTTACCTGTACCGCAAGTTTTTCATACTCCTCTTCTGACAGATCTTTCTCTCGTAAAATAATTGCCTTTACTCCTAGTGCTGCTGTCTTTTCTACCTTTTCAAGAAAATCCGCTCCAGCTAGATGACGGTTTGTCACTGCTATGACGTTAGAATATTCCATCTCTACACTTCTTTCCGCTTTTTTGTCTGATAATTATACACATTTTTCTATCGTTTTTCGTTCATTATGCACATTGCTGCATTTATCTTCCATAATTATCCAAGTATCCCCAGTATATTCACCAGTAATCCACCAATCACACCAAGAACATACACAAGGCCGAGGATTCTGAGATTTTCTTTTATATGATAATTCACTTTAAAAAGAACCAGAATACCAACCCCTGCACCTGCAAGAAGTCCTGCCATCATTGCCCCTGCACTCATGACTCCCTGAAGATAGAGCTGTGTAATGACAACTGATGCTGCACAATTTGGAATCAACCCTACCAGCGCTGCGATCATTTCACCGATTACAGGTCTGTTCAGTATTATAGATCCAAGATTATCTTCTCCGATGAAGAAGATCAAAATATTGAGTGCCAGAGAGATCAAAATAATATAGCCCATAATCACAAGCGTATGTTTTAGAGCTGATTTAAAAATACTCTTTTCACAGTGACAATGCTCATGCTCACAGATCTCCTCAACATGAATGTCTATTTTTTGGATACCTGCTCTTCTGATCATCACAAAATCAATCAAAAATCCAGCAATCATACCAATTACTACTTTAAGCAGGATAATTGACAGGATCAGACGGATATCCGCCTTTTCCGATATAAAGACCGGCAACATCTCGTCCGATGTTGACAGGTAAATGGCAATCAGTGTACCAAGTGTTATAATTCGGCCCGCATACAGATTGGATGCTGCTGCTGAAAATCCACACTGTGGAAATGCTCCCAAAATACCACCAATCAGTGGTCCGAACTTTCCCGATTTTTTTACAAGTCCACGCGTCTTCGCGCTGGTTCTATGTTCCAGATATTCCATCGCCAGATATGTAATCAGCAAAAATGGAAATAATTTTATACTATCTATCGCTGTATCAAGAATTACATCTAACATTTCAAAAACCTCCCTGGTGTAATCTTATTCAATCCTGTTACCCGTGACACAGAGTCACATTTTGTTATTTTACACTATCAGGAATAAAAATGCAAGCAGATTGCAATTTTAGTTTTTTGAATCTCCTATGAATCACTACAACATAAAAAAACTGTGGAACCATTTCCTATGTCTAAAGGAAACCGATCCACAGTTTTTCATTCAGATATGCGTCAGACTGTCAGACATGTCTTATACCAATCCTATCCTCTGCACTTTGTACCGTTATTCCTGCACTCTTTTTCTACGCGCGCGGGGCACCAAAATTCTTCTGATCTTTGGAGAACGTCTGCATATGTATCTGATAACCAGAAATGCTATAATTCCATAAAGGCTGCCAAGAACAAGACTTACCAACACGTCCGTTGGATAGTGAACTGTCAGATAGAGACGGGACAGTGCAATCAGCGATGCCAGTACGACTGCACAGATTCCTTCTCGTTTATGCCACATGAGCAGTGCCAGAGCAGAAGCAAATGATGCTGATGTATGTCCTGATGGGAATGAATAATCGGTCGGTGCCTTTACCAACAGATTAAATGTTGGATCGACCCAGAACGGTCTTGGTCTGGCAACAATATTTTTCATCAGTCCGTTACAGAAGATAACAGAGAAAATGAGTGCCAGCGCCATCGTAACGCCTGCTCTTCTATATTTTTTTGTACAAATCAAAGCTGCTGCAAGTAAGATCCAGAAAAGACCTTTATCACCCAGTTTTGTAATACATACCATAACTGGATCCAGTAGCCCGTTATGCAGGGACTCGAACCAGTGTAATATCTGTAATTCCATATTTTCCTCCATGTTCCATTTCTTATCTTTGTGTTATTCCTGTTATATTGTTAATATGACAATTTATATATTCTAGCACAGCGATCCTGTATTTACAATCGTCCTATTTTACATATTTTTACATTTTTCAACATTACAAAATGCCAACAGATTGTTTTGCCAGCTGATCGGCTTCCTCATTGCCTTCTACTCCTGAATGCCCTTTGACTTTAACAAAATGTAATTTGATCTGATCCTTTACTGACGCTACATAATCATAGTATGCAATCGTCCCTTTTTTATTACGTTTCCACAGGCCCTGTGCCCACATCTGAATTCCCATATAATCATAGTAGATTGCGATTTCTTCAATACCAAGCTCAATTGCTTTTTGAATTGCTGCCATACTTCCGAGAACCTCACCTGATACATTTCTCATCGAAGCCATTTCCGGATCATTTCCAGAGCCCTGCAAAATTTCCTTCTTTCCATCATGAAATAAGAATCCGCCATATCCATATACCTTTGTCGCAATATTAAAAGAGCCATCCACGAATGCATATGGCATATTTTCATCTAATACTTCATCTGCCTCGACTGTACCATTATTTTTCCCGCTATTCTTACCAGTTCCCGCCTTGCTGTTCTGCCAGGAGTCACTTCTGCCCGCATTCATAAATGCATCTGCTTCTTCCTTTGTCTTAAAACTTTTATATTCCGCGCTGGAGTATCCATCTATCATTGCCTTACAATCATTCCAGCTTCTATAGATACCTGGTTTTCTACCTTTTCTTACTGCATAATATTTTGCTGCCATACATTTCTTTCCTTTTCATATTCCATACTTTTTGTCTATAATACCTCGACCTATCATTTTCCTGCCCGCTTATACTTCCGAGCTACTTATCATTTTCATGTCCGCTTATACTTCCGAGCTACTTATCGCCTGTTGCATCTTCTGCCTGCTAATAAGCTTATAATATGAACGCCTGTCTATTTTCCGTCTATTAGCTCGTTTCATTATTTTTCCTGTTAGGCGTTTATGCTTCGTGTATCTTAACTTCTCTTCATATGCCTCTCTGCGATGGACAGAACACTGGATATCACCAAAAGAATGACTCCAGCCATCCAGAGCGGACCATCTGTCCCCTTCCCTGCTATCACACAATACCCCAGCAAAAAAGCGGATAAAAGCACTGTAAGAAATCTTGTTACATTCATAATACTTTTCGTATCTTTTATCCATTCAAAGCCTGTTGTATTATTCTTCCTGCTATTTTTCCCATATTCTGTCTCCCTGTTATTCATATTTTTACCTTTCTGCTGTCTTGCCCTTGTAGCGGATTTTCTAGTTTGCGCATGCTTTTCTTGTTCCTTTGTACTTTACTTCCCTCTATATTGTAAATGTATTTGTCTTTTTCATACATCTGTTCACGAATCCTATTTGTGGCTCCGAATCTTTACTTTGGATATTTTAACATGATTTCAGCAATCTGTATACCATCTGTATACCGGTGTTCCCCTGTTGAAAAACATTCTTTTTCTAAAGGCAGAAGACATTGAGCAGTTAAATATTTTATCACACTCCGCTCCACTTCTCCATATGCTATAGTAATGTGTAAAAAGGTGGATTTTGCCCATGCAAATTTATGTTGTCAAACGTGGTGATACAGTAGATTCTATTGCTTCCGGTTACGGTGTGGAAGCCGATACCATTATCGCCGATAACCAGCTGATCTATCCTTATCCCCTTGCCATTGGGCAGACACTTCTGATTGCCGACGGAACATCCTCCAGCACAAAGACCGCCTGTTTCTGCGATGGTTATGCCTATCCATTTATCAGCCCTTGGATACTGGAGCAGACACTCCCCTATCTCTCCTCACTTTTGGTCTTTTCCTATGGTTTTAGTGCCGATGGGACACTGAACCCTCCCGAAGTCTCCCCTGAATGGATGCTGACACTTGCAAATACTTATCAGGTGGCTCCAATTCTTGTTCTGACGCCGTTTGGAGCAGATGGGAACTTTAATAATAATCTGATCAGTCAAATTGTCTATAATGACGTTGCAAAATACACGCTCATAGGAAATTTACTGACTGAAATGAATGATAAAGGATATCAGGGACTTGATATAGACTTTGAATATATCAAAGCAGAAGATCGAGATGCCTTCACCGAATTTGTACAGGATGTCTCATACGAAATGCGGCAAAATGGATACACGGTCTCCATTGCCCTTGCCCCTAAGACCTCCGCCACACAGCAGGGTCTTTTATACCAGGGTAAAGATTATGCATCGCTCGGTGCTGCCACGGATCACTCCCTGATCATGACCTATGAATGGGGATATACCTATGGTCCCCCTATGGCTGTCGCCCCCATTGATAAAGTTCGGCAGGTTGTTGCCTATGCTGTCACAGAAATCCCTGCCAATAAGATCAATCTTGGCATTCCCAACTACGGGTATGACTGGCCACTTCCCTATGTCCGGAACCAGACAGCTGCCACGACAATTGGTAATGCCGAAGCGGTTCAGATCGCTATTGAAAATAACGTTCCTATTCAGTTCGATGAAACTGCCCAGTCACCCTATTTTACTTATGTCAAAAATGGCATAACCCATGAAGTCTGGTTCGAAGATGTGCGAAGCATGCAGGCAAAATTCGATCTGATCAAAGAATATAATCTACGTGGAATGAGTTACTGGACGATCATGAAGTGGTGGCGTGCTAACTGGCTGCTGCTTGAGGATAATTTTCGAATTCAAAAATAAGAAATGCAAAAAGGACGATGTCTTTTCAGACTCGTCCTCTTTCTTTTGGAAGTAATATCTATTACACAGGCCATGGATGTACCTGTTGTAACCTTATCCTGTAAGTTTTTTCTATTTCTTCTATATCTGTATCACACAGATCAGATTTATTTATCAGTACTGTTTCTCTTTCCTACCTGATAATCATCTACATTTGCGAACATATAGGATACTGTACGAGGTTTTACACCTGTAAGTTTTTCAAAATCATCCGTATGTTCTGACATTTTGTCAACTCTGATTGCACGTGCAAATGTTACCATTCCATCGCTTGAATATGGTGCTGGAGATCCATCTTTGAACTTGCCATCAGTTGTTCTTGGAACACCGATTGCATCAAATGCTGCGTATACTTCATCTTCTGAAACATCTTTTACAGAAACATTTTTACCTGTTTCCTTATTACCTGCTGCAACAAATTCATGCAGAGTCATCAGTTCTGGTCCATTTATATTTAAAGTTGCTTTATGAATATCATCTTTTGTAAGTGCATACATTGCTGCCTTTGCACAGTCTCTTCTTGAAATATATGCCATTTTACCATCACCCTGGCAGCTGACCATAACTTCACCTGGTGCTGTCATGTAACTTGTAATCATAGCTTCTGCGTACTGTGAATTTCTTAAGAAGATATAATCAATTCCTGTACTCTTAACATAGCTTTCTGTATATGCATGATCTATTTTTTCAATACTTGGATTTTCAGGATCCGCTGCATTTACCAGAGAAGTATAAACTACTTTCTTAACTCCAGCTGCGATTGCTGCGTCAACTGCGTTCTTGTGTGCGTTCTGACGTTTTTCTCCTACAAATGGAGAAGAGATAATAAGAATAACATCTCCACCTTCAAATGCTTCTTTTAATCCTTCTGTATGATTAAAGTTCGCTACTCTAGTATCAAATCCCTGTTCTTTGAAAGGTGCAAGTCCTTCTTCGAAAGGACAGGTAAAAATAAGATCTTCCTTCTTTGCGATTTTTGTGATATTTGCAGCTACATAGCCACCAAAATTACCATCTACCCCTGTAACAATTATTTTTGCCATAGTATGCCTCCCTTTTTCTTTCTGTTTTTTAGTTCCCTGTTTTTACAATAGAAATGTCTGCTTACGACTACAGACATTTCTATTATATAAACTGATTTCAATTCACAACGCACTGGATGATGCGCCGTGTCTTCAATTGGATGATTTTCGATTAAATTGTTTGTTATTTTTTTAACCAAGTTAATTGTATCACTTTTGATACAGTTGAAACAGACAGATTTTTCTTATTATCTCTATAAGAAAAACTTATATTGTTCTGTTTTTTACTTATCATCTGTCCCCTATTATCTGCTACTTTTTCTTCTTTAGTCGCTCCCAGAGCTTTCCATGTGTACTTTTTCTCTCTGAATCACGCACTTATACTGCAAAAGTCTCCCGAAAGTAAGATAGGACCGTTTCCACGAGCGGCTTTAGATTTTTATCATTATTCTTCCGGTATCCTACACAGAAATCAGCATGATGATGAGAATCATAAATAGGTATACAATGCAGATTATCCTGCTCACTGACAACTTCCTTCGAAAGGATCGCGATTCCTTCATTCAATTTTACAGAAAGAAACGCTTCTTCCAGATCATTTACTTCTTTTACAATTCTAGGTCTGATTCCGTCCTGTTCAAATGCAGCCAAAAAATCATGATAAAAACTGCTTCCAAGCGTAGGGGATAACGCTATGATATTTTCATTTCCAAGCTCCTTGCCTGAAATTCCATCTCTTTTTGCGAACGGATGCTGTAAAGAGCATACCGCACAAATTTTATGATGCAGTATTGTGACTACCTCAATATCATTATGATTTATAAATTCATTTGTTATACCAAATGCGAGATCCAGCGTTCCCGCTTCCAGCATATCCACTCCTTTTTTAAAACTGCAAATTTTGACATCGATTCTGCATTGTGGAAACTTTTCCCGATATTTGGAGACAATCGCTGGCACATGTCTGTTTTCAAAAGGACCTGTGATTCCGATCTTTATTGTCTCTCTTTCAGATTCTGCAATTTTTTTCGCTTTCTGTGCAATTGTCTGGTATTTTTCGACCAGCGTTCTACACTGTTCATAATAATACTTCCCGGCTTCTGTCAGTTTTGGCCTATATGAGGAACGGTCAAATATCTTAAATCCTGTTTTCTCTTCCAGTTTTCCCATCTGTTGTGAAATTGCTGACTGGGACAGATAATGTTTTTTTGCTGCCGAAGAAAAGCTCCCCTCTTCTACCACACTCATAAAAAAATAGATTCTCTGCTGAAACATATTTTTCCCTTCTCTTTTTGTAACTCATCTCATATTTTCGACTTGATTTTTATTGACACAGCATATGGTCGGCATACTGTCTGAGTGCCCACGCCTGCAATTCAAGATACATCAAGCTCTCGATCTGATCAACCGGGATCCAGACCAATTCATGGTCCAGTTCTATCGGCTCCATGACCTTTTTTACAAGTTTCCCACCATAATATGCCTGTATCGGATGCATATGTCCGTACTTTTCATGATATCCGTACTGATCTGCTGAAGCAAAAAAATTAACAATTTCAACATCAAACCCTATTTCCTCATGCGCCTCTCTGCGAATGCAGGCTTCATGATCTTCTCCTGCCTCCACTCCACCGCCAAGTAGAAAATATCCCTTGGGTGTTCTTACAACAGCTGCTTTATTCTGTGCAACAATCAGAAGATAAGCACCTTTTCTGTCATAATATGATACATTTTCTAACTTAGTGCCAAATGTTTTATCAATCTTAATTTGCTTCATCATTTTACTACCTTTTTCTAATTAATATGTATTCTCGTATGTATGTATCTAGTGATACATTTAACCGCATTTGCAAAACCTGTCTGCATAATCAATATAACTATGCGTCAGTAATATTTTCTACACTTGACCTATTCTCTATTCGATAAATAATCCTGTGTTCTTACTTTTCTTATTGTACCATATCTGCTGCTCCTGAAACAATCCATATCTGTTGATTTCCCACTGTTTTACTTTCTTTTCCAGACAGAAAACTATCTTTTTTTCAATATACGACACATCTATTTATCACAGATAGAGCTAGCATTAAAAATCTCATAAATCTCTAAGTATACTTTTGCAAAAAAAGAAAATATTCGAAACAATCCAATCTCCAGATTCTTTCGAATACTTTCTTTTTATCTCTTTATATTCTTCGATCATGATTATTCGCATTTTTCCACCAAAAATCATATTACTTGAAGAAATTTTTATATACTGCTATTTGCCTTTTTTAACTACTATTTGCTTTTAATTTAACTGCTATTCGTCTTTAATTTAACTGCTATTTCACTTTTATTTGACTTTTCTAACTTCTTTTTACTTTTGAACTATTTTTGCTTTTTATAACTTCTATTTCACTTCTGTGAACTCACATAACCCCTGTCCACTTTCTGACTTAAAGGAATATGTCTGCTTTTCTCCTGCATAATCCAGTGAAAAACTTCCATCCATATCGATATAAGAATTGGCCTGTGCGATCATATCAAGTACTTCTGCCATATCTTCAAGAAATGTTTTTGCATTTTCTTCTGACGAACAGACCTCTTCATTAATTTCATGTTCTACGTAAAGACGCAGAATATAATCTTCTACATCACTCTCATCATCTACCTGTGCACTATGAAAATATACATTATTACAATTTTCCATGATATTTCTTACAAATGATGCGCTGGAACGAATCCTGGACTGAGATACATCTTCTGCCTCAAGATAAATTTTATATGTAATTTTTAAACTCTGATCTGCCATTTTCCTACCACCTGTTCTATGATAATTTACCAGGCCATAGGCCTGTAACATTTCTATATTATACCAACTACCCGATTATTACAAGGGAAATCAACTGTTCTCCCATGGTGATCATGGAATCAGCATTATTAAAAACGCAGTAGCTGTCTGTCCACAGCTACTGCGTCAAAATCCGTGCGCATCATTCAGTTTCATGTTCTCAATAACAATGCTACATACTTATTTTACCTGTTTCACACTCTACTTTTTTCTTTTTCATCCTCCATATGCTTTCTTGATTTTCTTTTGCTCATCTTTAAATATGACATACTCGAAAATCTTTAAGCTCTATCCTTAAGCAAACTCTAGAATCCTGTACAATTTCCGGTCAGTGTCGCACCATCGATTCTGTTACTTCCGTTTATAGAAGCACAATCCTTAATAATTGCCTTTGCAAATGTAACTTTATATCCAAGGGCTGAAGGTGTTCCTGTCAGTGGCCAGTTATAATTCAGCTTTTTATTTGAATCAGCCGTACAATTTGTCATGGTCACTACACCGTTCTGATTATTACGATCAAATCCATTGGCATAATTTCCAGTTGCACTACAACCGATCAATTCATGATTTAGTGGATCCAGGTGTGCTTTTACCCCATCTGTCTTGTTATCCACGCCTCCCATCTTAAAACCGTTGCCATCACCTTTGATTCCATTGCAATATCCATTATAATTAGCTTGACAGTTGACGCATTTGATTGCACCATGTGCTGCATAGCAGTCCCAACCATCATCACTGTTATATTCTGCAATACAATCTTCAAAATAATTTCCTTCTCCTGAGTGAAGCTTTACTGCAAATCCATCTGCATTTTCCCCTTTTGCATCTGCGTTATGGTGAGACTTGCAGCTATAAAATTTGTTGTTTGCGCCTCCGTTGCAAACCTGAAATCCTGCATCCTCATTATAACAGCAGACTACATTGGTAAATGTATTTCCAGATCCTGTAATGTAAATTCCGTTATCCGATGCATTTTTTACTGTAATATTCTCGAGTTTGCTTCCATTCTTTGCGATTGTAATTCCTCTTCCTGAACTACCAGAAGTTTGTGAAAAATCAATTGTAGCGTTATTCTTTCCTGAGATATTGACCCCTGCTGGTAAAGATACAGATGCTGATTTTACGGTTCCATCAATGACAATTGTTGTTCCTGATGTTGCTTTTTTCACTGCTTCTGCAAGTGTTGTTCCACCATCCTTAACTACGATCTGAGTTCCACTCGTCTGTGAACCCGATCCACTGCCTGAGCCACTTTCTGAACCTGATCCCGAACCGGAACCAGATCCAGATTCACCATTTGAATCCACCTGGATCTTATAAATGTTGATACCGCTGCCTGCTGAATACAGAAATACATATCCCGACGAACCAGAATACTGATATGTCTGTGTTGATGCAGCTGTCCCTGCTGTCATTGTTGCAAGACTTTTTCCTGCAGAATTAGCTACTACAAGTGATCTTGTCTCACTACCGCTGCTTCTTAATGTGACTTTAATGGTATCACTACCGCTCACCGGCACTTTTACTGCTCTGTAAGATGTATTGCCTGCACCTCCCAGTGCAAGTGCGTACGTATAGGATGTTCCATCGACTGTCACAGATTCAGCCTTTACCGACATCGTTTTCTCACTTGTAGCAACCATTGTTAATCCATCAACTGTTTTTGTTGATGAAATGGTTCCAAGATCTTTGAATCCAGAATTTTTAAAATTCCATGATTTTGAAGTAGCTGCATAAGTAGTCGTCAAGCCAGTGGAAACCACCATACTGACGATCATGCAGGTACTTGCAATGACAGATACTGCTTTCTTCATTTGTTTCAACAAATTCACTACCTCCTCTTGACCCTCTGTGAATGACGCGTTTGATTTTACCTCTGAAATTTACCATAATTTCATTCAAAATAATACGGACAAACCCAACCAAAAAAAAGATAATTTTTGTGAATTTATAAGGATAAAACTTTATATCAAAATGAGTAGTAGACAAACGCCATTCAGCTCATCATCCAATTTTAAAGCAACTATTGACTTATTAATCAGTAATTTTAACTGCAATTTCTCTTGCAACATTTCCATTTATCTGCATTTTGTGATTACTATCATCCAAATAAACTGCAAAATATTTTCTTTGCTCATCCTTTTCGACAAATCCTACGAACCATGCCTGCCCATCCGTGCCGGACCCTGTTTTACCGTAAAAATCCCCTGCATCTCCACTTTGTATGAACATCAGACTCTTTAAAATATTTACATTTTCCTGGGCAAAATCATATTTACCCTCCATAATTCCAGATAGCACTTCTACCTGCTCATAGGGAGAAATTTTCAGAGAAGATCCAAGCCAGAAGCCATTCAGATCTGGACTGCTGTTAATTCCACTGCCATACCATTCCGAAATATCACAGTTCCCATATTGTACTTTCTTTAGCTCCTCACTGACACGCTCTCTGCCAGCCTCCTGAATCACCTGATAAAAATACCAGATACAGGAATTTCTGAATGCAGCCTTCAATGTTAGTTCCTGATTCCATTCCGGCAGCGGATACTGTGTTCCGTTATACTCCATGTGGGAATTCTCATCTGCAAGGATTCCGCAGTCAAGTCCTATCAGTGCAGAGATAATTTTAAAGCTCGAATAAGGAGAAACTTCCTCCTTCCCCATTGCTTTATTATAAAAATATACTATTTCCTCTGATTCATCATAAATAACTGCACAGCCGTTGAGTCCATTAAACTCTCCGCTATAATCCACGTTGACCTCTTTTACCCCTTTTAGTCTGTCTGCCTGCGTTGCACGTCCCGTCACTGTTGTTTCCTGATTTTCTGTACTATACGGCTCTTCATTCTGCTGTTCCCCAGCCAGACTCACTGCATTGGATTCAGCCTTTTTCTCACCCATACAGCCTGTCAGGGACACGCACAAGATCAAGTTCAGCACTATGCACCTGCATAAGGTCATCGTACTTGCCGTTCTGTTACCGCTTTCCGAGCATTTCTTTTTATTTTTCATCCTATTTTGTTGTGATTTTAACTGCTCAACATAGTTCTTGAAAAAGTCCATAACATTCCTCTCTGATATTATTGATCCTCTAATTATTACCATCTATCATCATTTTATGATCCTTATCCATAAAGATAAAGTAAGACGCTGGTGAAGTTATGTTTTTGTCCCCTGTATAAAAAAAATCCGATACTACCTTTCAGAGTAAGTATCGGATGATCTATTTTCAACATAAACTTCATTATCACCTTCGTAATCATATTTAGCCTTATCAGCACCTTAAATCTTCACTATCATATACTGATTATCTACAATTATCTTCGGATCATTAACTCTCAAAAACATTATGAAATATATCTATTTTTTATGCTATTTAAAGAATCATCCTTGAATTCATTACAATTACAAATAACATATAAATATCCCTTATTTTTTTACTCCAATGAGCAACAACCATCGGTGATTAAAAAAGATTTGTGATTCTTTTAAATATGGTGCAAACCCAGTTTTATTACCACCTTTTAAATCTTGGCGCATCAAATCTGTTATTTCGTTCTGTACTTGTGCACATGTATTGGTCAGTTCCATCCAGCTCTTCAGATTTACAGGTATTAACGTTGATTCTTCGCACTGTAATCGGAAATCTTTTTCAAACAACTCTTCGAATTCTTTTCGACTCAAGATTCTGGTATGTGAAGGATCACGCATTTTTTCTATCGCATCATCCATGTTTCTCAATGCTTCTGAAGTCGCCTCCATATCCCACACAATCAATCTTCCACCCTTTTTCAACACTCTTGTCATTTCCTCAAAAGGCTTTTTCGGATTAATGAAATGATGTAGTGATAGTCTAGTTATGACCAAATCAAAAGTGTTATCTGCATAAGGCAATGCTTCTGCATTTCCAGTTTGAAAACTAATATTATGCAATCCGCTTTTCATTGCTAGCATTTTTCCCTGTTCAAGCATTTCTTCTGTTAAATCAAGACATGTTATATCTTTAACATGTGGTGCCAATGCCCGTCCACAAATACAGGTTCCAGCGGCCACTTCCAATACATGTTCATTTCCTTTTGCCGCAGTTCTTTTTATTAAATAATCTGTATATTCCGCCTTCGACATATGGTAAGAAGCAAATTTTTCGGCCTGTATACCAAATGACTTTTTTACAACTTCGTAATTATCCATGTACTTATCCAACATTTTTCCTTTCCCCAAAAATAGAAACAAGGTATCCATTTCTTTTTACTATAAACCACATGCAAAATCTGTCCGCATTCGCATTATTCAAGTTTGTTTTCTATATCATTCTATGATATAACAATTATGGTAGCAGTAATGCTACTGGCAATCGTGATACAGGATGGTTGACCTTCATTCTACATAGAATGGAGGTGATGCTTATGAAGGATTCTTTAGATTTTAAGGATTTAATGTCTTGTGGAATGTTCCTCTTTGCAATGCTGACATTCATTTACTTGATATGTCATTAACATAAAAAAACCTTCCCTGTACTTTGGCGAGTCGGGGGAAGGCTTTTGTTTTTCTATAACTGGTCAACCACTCTGTGGCGATTGCCTTTTTCTAATTATATTATAGCAAAAGATAAGGATAATTCAAGGGTATACTTCAAATCATCCATAATTTATCATTTAAATTCTACCAAATTTTCGTCAATATATTTCATATATGGCTTCTTTCTGACCTCTGCCTCATTTGATAGATACCATTTCGCAGACTCTTCTAGTCCATCTGCCAGAGAAATCGTTTCTGCATATATTTTTTTCTGCCTTTCTACATCCAGACGATACTCATAATTATAAAAACTAAAAAATTTTCTCTGTTCAATATTTTCATATACATTTTCAAAAACAGGAATTTTGTGAAAGCATGTATAACACATTGTAACCCAGTCTTTTATTGATACAGTCTCAACGTTTCCAACATTAAAGATATGATCCTTGGGAGTAGTACACATAATTACTTCCATAATTTTGCATAAATCTTTTACATGCAAAAATTGAAGTTTCATTTCTCCATCCTTTGGCAGATAAAACTTTCTATCCGCTTTCGCACAATCAAATATAAATGCCTCTCTATACACATTATTCATCGGCCCATACAAATATGGTGGTCTCAAAATATATGCATCCGGCACTCTCTCTAACAAACACTTCTCAGCCTCAATCTTATCGGTTCCATATTTCTTCCAAAACTTATTGACTGCTTTTTTTGCATCTTCTTTCAATGGTTGCCTATCATTTTCTGCATATACAGCACTTGAACTTATCATGATATATTGTCCAAATGAACCTAGTGCTTCACATAAATCAAGTATGTCGTCTGCATGATAAGCCGTGATATCAGCGACAATATCAAAGTGAATATCTCTAATCTTATCCCCCAATTCATGCCGATCTCCTTCAATTAAAGTAACACCTTGAATCTGAGGTCTTGTATTTCTGTTAAGAACATAAACCTCATATTCACGCTCTAAAAAATACTTTGCAGCATATTTGCTAACAAATGTTGTTCCACCAGTAATCAAAATTTTCTTCATAGCAGTTCCTTTCCTAAGAAAATAACGCAATCAACTTCACATTTATCATACATCATAATACCACAGGCAACTCACAAATTATAGACCACTTACAACACAGTTCCACAAATTCCGCTAAGCTCTCCGCATAAAAAATGTCCGATATGAGCCTTTAAAGCCAATACCGGACAATCCTTTTATGATTTATGAAACTATCATCTATCAATCTTCAACTTAACAAAGAACCTTATTATCTTCTAGTTCTCATCCACATTTGCAAGCTTTGCAGCCTGGTCAGCAGCGATCAGACTGTCAATGATCTCATCAAGATCACCATTCATAATGTTATCGATCTTGTAAAGTGTCAGTTTGATTCTGTGCTCTGTAACACGGCCCTGTGGGAAATTGTATGTTCTGATCTTTTCAGAACGATCACCTGTTCCTACCTGGCTCTTTCTTAAATCAGCTTCTGCATCATGTTTCTTCTGCTGTTCTAATTCAAAAAGTTTTGCACGCAGAACTTTTAATGCTTTTTCCTTGTTCTTGATCTGAGATTTTTCATCCTGACAGGAAATTACAATACCTGTTGGGAAATGTGTCAGACGAACAGCGGAATCTGTTGTATTAACGCACTGTCCACCATTACCAGAAGCACGGAATACATCGAATTTATAGTCTTTTTCATTTAATTCAACTTCAACATCTTCTGCCTCAGGCATAATAGCAACTGTTGCTGTTGATGTATGGATACGTCCACCTGATTCTGTCTCAGGTACACGCTGTACTCTGTGTACACCACTTTCATATTTTAAACGGCTGTAAGCACCCTGTCCTGTAATCTGGAATACGACTTCCTTAAATCCGCCAATTCCATTTTCATTTACATTGACAAGACTTGTTTTCCAGTGTCTGCTGTCAGAATACTGACAATACATTCTGTATAATTCTGAAGCAAACAGTGCTGCTTCGTCTCCACCGGCACCTGCTCTGATTTCTACGAATACATTCTTATCATCGTTAGGGTCCTTTGGCAGTAAAAGGATCTTCAACTCTTCTTCAAAATCCTCAACTTTTTTCTTGGACTCATTTAATTCTTCTTTCGCAAGTTCTTTCAGTTCTTCATCGCTTTCTTCTTCCAGCATTTCAAGACTATCTTCAATATTCTGCTTACATGCTTTATATTCTTTAAATGTCTCTACAATAGGAGCCAGATCATTCTGTTCTTTCATCAGCTTTCGAAAACGAGACTGGTCACTAACTACATCAGGATTGCTTAATTCTGCATTTACATCCTCATATCTGTTAACCAGATCCTCAAGTTTGTCAAACATTTCCACTTTAACTTTCCTCCATTATTTCAGTTTACCAAGTACAACTCTGTCCAGACCAGCAAGATCTTTGACAGTTTGTATATCTTCATATCCATGTGCCTTCATAAGGTCTTCGACCTCTTCTGCCTGATCATATCCGATCTCATAGAGCAACCAACCGCCCTTCTTTAGAAATGATCCTGCCTGTGCAGTAATCTTTCTGTAGAAATAAAGACCGTCATCATGACCATCAAGTGCCAGCATGGGATCGTAAATTTTCACTTCTTTATCCAGTTTCTCTATCTCTGCAGTTCTAATGTAGGGCGGATTGGATACGATCATATCAAATCTTTCTTCTCTGCCTTTTAACTGTTCAAATAGATCGCTCTGGAGAAATTTCAACTTTTCTGCATTCAGATTTTTCTGATTCTGCCCAGCTACATTAAGTGCCGGTGCGGAAATATCTATTCCAACTCCACTTTTCAGATCGCACTCAAGTGCCAGTGTTATTAGAATACAGCCTGATCCTGTGCATACATCCAGCACGGTATCTCCTGGGCTGCTTCTCTTAATTGCCTCTTCGACCAGACATTCTGTATCTGCTCTTGGCACTAAAACATCTCCATTGACAACAAAGGACCTTCCAAAGAAATCTGCCTGCCCAATAATATGCTGCAGTGGTACATGACTGGCTCTTTGTTCAATCTGTGCACAGTACTCCTGCCATATTACCTCATCAGATAACAGGTCATTCTGATGCAAAAAGTAATGGGCACGGTCGATCTTTAGAAGATCGGCCAGTAACGCAAAACTGTCGTATGATGCATTTTCTATCTCATGATTACGTAAAACACTTTCACCATATCGGACTACACTACCAAGTGTTCTTCCCTTTTCAAAATATTCATTCATAAGACTGTTCTACTTTCCCATATCCTTCTTTGATTCAGAATTACTATTTTCAGAACTATTTTTGTTATTCTGATTGTTCTGATTGTTCTGCTTGTTCTGCTTGTTCTGCTTGTTCTGCTTGTTCTGCTTATTTTTCTTTTTATATTTCTTTGATTTCTTGTTCTTAACAGTTGGGACTTTTTCTTCTTCAATATATTGAGATTCATCCGGCTCTTCAAGTGCCTGATCCATCATCTGAATTCCATCGTCCGAAGTTTTGTCCTCATTATCTAACGCTTCTGCTTTGTCGGAAGCATCCACATTTTCTTTTATAGAATCCTCTATTGTATCCGTTTTCTGAGTCTCAGATTCCTGCTGATCTACAGACGCATCACTGTTCTGTCCACTTGCAGTTTCAGCTTCTTTCGAAGAATCTGCATTTTCAGTTTGTGCATCTTCCTTTGCATCTGCCACTTCCGTCAAGTCATCTTCATCCTGCATCTGTGCTTCTGCTTTTTCAGTCTCTGCCTCATCCTGTGCTTCTGCTGTTGCAGACATTTCCTTGATGACCTGCTTAAATGTCTCAGGTTCTGCCGCTTTCGATGCAATCGCATCTCCAGCTGTAGTCGACTGTCCTGCCTCATCTGCTTTGTCAGCTACAGTCTCATGAATGCCGTTAATATCGATTTCTTCATAGTATTCTTTCAGGAATTTCTTCCAGTCAAATACTGCCTCGACCGCTTTGATTCCAACTTCGATCATATCGTCGTCCGGTTCTCTGGTCGTCAGACTCTGTAACCACATTCCTGGTTTACTGATAATCTCAACAAATTTATTTTCACTACGTCCAGCCCATCTGATCAGTTCATAGGATACCCCTGCAATTACAGGAACAAGCAATAATCGGATTGCGATCTGCCAGAACGGATTATCCACACTGATAAAGATAAAAAAGATAACACTGACGAACATTACAAAAAATAGGAAACTTGTTCCACATCTCTTATGATGTCTTGAACTAATTCTGACATTTTCCACATTTAACTCGAGTCCGTTTTCCACGCAGTTAATGCATTTGTGCTCTGCTCCATGATACATAAATACTCGTTTGATATCTTTCATCATTGATATTGCAAGAATGTAAATAATAAATATTGCAACACGGATCAGACCTTCTATTAAATTAAGTACACCTTTGGAAACAATTATCTTTGAAAGTAATCTTGACACAAAATACGGTGTCAGCATAAAAAGGACTACCGCAAATGCTATAGAAAATAATACAGTGACTGCCATTAAAACAGAATCCAGCTTATCTTTAAATACAGCCTTTGCGACGGTATCGACTGGTGTAGGCTCCTTTTCTTTTGGTTCCTCATCATAAAAACTTGCTGAATAAGTAATTGTAGACATGCCCAGTACAAGTGAATCTATAAAATTAAAAATACCTCTGATGATCGGATAATTCAGCCATTTATGCTTTTCTGTAAGCAGCTGGCTTTCTTTCTTCACAACTTCAATTTCGTTATCAGGCTTTCTGACTGCTACCGAATACACATTCTGATTTCGCATCATAATGCCTTCAATAACTGCCTGACCACCGATTCCTGATGGTTTCATAAAACCTCCTAAAACACATGACCAAATGCTCTGTTCTGGAACCTTAGGTTCCATCCGAACACTTCATTCTGTCATATTACAAATATTAACAAAGTCGACAAAAAGCATAATCCAACTTTATTTTTTCAAATTGAGACTATACTTTAAAATGCTTTATAAAGTTTTGCATAAGGTAAAAAAGGTTGAGATTTTCCAACCTCAACCTTATCTTTTACACTATTTGCTTTGAACGCCATATTTCTTATTGAACTTATCAATACGTCCACGAGCTGAAGTTGCCTTCTGCTGTCCTGTATAATAAGGATGACATTTTGAACAAATTTCAACATGGATATCTTCCTTTGTTGAACCTGTTACAAATTCGTTACCACAGTTGCAAACAACCTTTGCCTGGTAATATGCTGGATGGATTCCTTCTTTCATGATTTTCACCTCTTCAATTCGTATATATACTCGCGCCTTTTGGCGAGCCAAATAGCTGCCTGCAGATATTCAGCGCCTTTACGCGGGTTGCTGAACCATAGATTCAACAACATAAAATCGGCTAGCCGATCTTCTTCTCTGATAAACAGCTTCTTAATTGTAGCATACAACATATGCTAATGCAAGCTTAATTTCATTTTTTTTAATTTTATGACAACATCAGCAGTTTCCACGGGAAAACTCTGTGTCATGATTTAGACGATTCTGGTCTTCTTGACCATCTGTATAAATTCATCATTATTCTTAGTCTTTGAGAAAAGATCCAGGATTCTTTCTACTGCCTCTTCTGACTTCATTCCATTTAAAGCTTTTCTGACAATATCCATGGACTCCAGTTCTTCTTTACTTAACAACAGATCTTCTCTTCTTGTACTGCTCTTTGCAATATCAATTGCAGGAAATACTCTTTTTTCAGAAAGTTTTCTATCGAGTACCAGTTCCATATTACCAGTTCCCTTGAACTCTTCGAATACAACATCATCCATTTTGCTACCTGTTTCAACAAGTGCTGTCGCAAGGATCGTAAGACTGCCGCCTTCTCTCATATTTCTGGCTGCACCGAAAAACCTCTTTGGCATATGCAGTGCTGCAGGATCAAGTCCACCTGATAATGTACGGCCACTGGCCTGCACTGTCAGATTATAAGCTCTTGCAAGCCTTGTAATACTATCCAGAAGAATGATAACGTCCTGCTTCTGTTCAACCAGACGTTTTGCACGTTCAATCACCATCTCTGAGACTCTCTTATGTCTGTCTGGAAGTTCATCAAATGTCGAATAGATTACTTCCACATTTTTACCTTCGATGGATTCTTTGATATCTGTTACTTCTTCCGGACGTTCATCGATTAAAAGAATCATCAGATGCATATCCGGATGATTTCTCGTAATTGATTTTGCAATTTGTTTTAATAATGTTGTCTTACCTGCTTTTGGCTGGGATACGATCATACCTCTCTGTCCCTTACCAATTGGGGAGATCAGATCCACGATTCGCATGGCTACAGAATTGGAATGTGGCTCCAGATGGATCCGTTCATTTGGAAAGATCGGTGTCAGTTTTTCAAATGCAGGTCTTTTTGCTATTTCTGCTGGACTGCATCCATTGACAGATTCCAAATATAAAAGTGCACTGAATTTTTCACCCTGAGATTTCACTCTCTTTGGTCCACGGATAATATCCCCGGTCTTTAAGTTAAATCTTCTGATCTGGGATGGTGATACATAGACATCATTTTCACCTGGCAGGAAGTTCTCACAACGAATAAATCCATATCCATCGGAAAGTACCTCTAAAATGCCGTCTGCAGCTGGTTCTTCTGATTTCAGGACACTGTCAAGATGTGGCTTTTCTCCACTGTTCTGTGCATTATACTGATTTTGATTTGTAGCCTGATTATTTGTATACTGCGCATTTCCTGTCTGATTACCATTATTATAAGAAGTGCTGCCATTATTCTGATTATCTATGCTGCTCTGGCTTCCATTGTTGTTCTGATATCCGTTGCTCTGATATCCATTATTTTGATAACCATTATTCTGATACCCACCGTTATTTTGATATCCACCATTGTTCTGGTATCCATTGCTATTCTGGGTTCTCTGTCCCTGGTGATACTCCGTATGTTCATTTCTGCTGGTATGGTCTGCCTTCGCAGTATGTTCGTTTTTATTCACATGTTCATTTTTTGTAACATGTTCATTTTTTACAACATGTTCATTTTTTACAACATGTTCACTGCGACCAGCACGTTCCTGTCTTACTGCATGTGTATGCTCTCCAGCCTGTTCTGCGCTCTCGGTGCGACGTTTGTCGTTTGTATTCTTCTCTTTTTCGACTGTTTCCTTTGATGCTGTACTTTTTCTGACTGTACTTTTCTTTTCAGCCTTTGCAGAGGTCGTACTTTTTTCTTCCGCTGCCTTCTGCTCTACAGCATTAATTGCCTGATCCTGCTCCTGTTCATCAAGAGTAGCTATAATTGCCTCGATCAGATCATTTTTTCTCATAACTGTAATGTTTTTGATTTTTTTCGTTCTGGCAATATCGCGTAAAGCTGCCAGAGACAATGATTTTAATTTATCTCTCATAAACGCCTTCTCCTTCGGATGAGATCACCATTATTTTATGGAATACACTTGTACAATAAATGTAGCCCCTAAAAAATATTTATTCAGATATTCGTTCAAAATTGGGATTCGACCATAGAACCAATGGTTAATAGAATTTCTTAAATATAGTTTCAATATGTTGTAACACATATAGTATACTCCAATTATTTCAAAAAATAAAGTACAAATTATAAATGGCTCATTTACCAGTATTCATGGGATTCTCCCCTGAAATCTGTTGCCTGCTTTCCTAGTCTGTGGTATTATTTTTATTAGTATTGTTTTTAACCTTATATGATTGCTTTTTAAGTCTTATAATTATGAAAACATATTTTTTACGAATAATAAAAGAAAGGTTTGGTAATTTACAATGACAATTAATGAAAAAGCGCTAAAATTACACGAAGAATGGAACGGGAAATTAGAGACTGCTTCCAAATGCAGCATCAAGACAAGAGAAGATCTTGCCCTTGCTTATACCCCTGGTGTTGCTGAGCCATGCAAAGTGATTGCAAAAGACAAATCAGCAGCTTACAAATATACGATCAAAGCAAATACTGTCGCAGTCGTATCTGACGGAAGCGCTGTACTGGGTCTTGGTAATATCGGTGCCCATGCAGCAATGCCTGTTATGGAAGGAAAAGCGGTTCTTTTCAAAGAATTCGGTAATGTAAATGCAGTTCCTATTTGTCTTGACACACAGGATACTGAGGAAATCATTAAAACCGTTGTAAATATCGCACCCGCATTTGGTGGTATCAACCTGGAAGATATCTCAGCACCAAGATGCTTTGAGATTGAATCCAGACTGAAAGAACTTCTTGATATTCCAGTATTTCATGATGATCAGCATGGAACAGCCATCGTCGTTCTCGCCGGCATCATCAATGGTCTGAAGGTAACTGGTAAAAAGAAAGAAGATTGCAGAGTTGTCGTAAATGGCGCTGGTTCTGCTGGCATTGCAATCACAAAACTTCTTTTAACATATGGATTTAAAAATATTACAATGTGCGACAAAACAGGTATTCTTGCAAAAGGCAGTGAAGGACTGAACTGGATGCAGGAATCCATGATGGAAGTCACAAATCTTTCCCATGCAACAGGATCCCTTGCTGATGCTTTAAAAGGTGCCGATATCTTTGTTGGAGTATCTGCTCCAAATATCGTATCTGCGGAAATGGTACAGAGCATGAACAAAGATGCTATTCTCTTTGCAATGGCCAATCCAGTTCCTGAAATTATGCCAGATGTTGCAAAAGCTGCCGGTGCACGCGTTGTCGGAACCGGACGCAGCGATTTTCCAAATCAGGTCAACAACGTAATTGCTTTCCCTGGTATCTTTAAAGGTGCGCTGGAAGGACGAGCAACACAGATCACTGAAGAAATGAAGCTTGCAGCTGCACTCGCAATTGCAAATCTGGTACCTGATGACGAAGTTAGTGATGTCAACATACTGCCAGAAGCATTTGACCCACGGGTTGCTGACGTTGTAAGTAAGGCCGTCAAAGACCACATTAAGTAATTAAGTAAAGAAACGGAAAAATTTATGCTCCCATATTTTTATTCATTAAATGAATATTTAAAAGACAAATTTGGTACAAAAGTATATAAACTGGCACTCGATGGCGGCATGACATGTCCCAACCGCGATGGCCACCTGGACACACGGGGCTGCATTTTCTGTAGTGCCGGTGGTTCAGGAGATTTTGCAGGTAATCGACGCGAGTCAGTTACTGATCAGATCGAACACGGGAAAAAGCTGGTCGAAGGAAAATACAAGGGAAATTCCTACATTGCCTATTTTCAGGCTTTTACCAATACCTATGCACCCGTGGACTATCTGAGAAAGATTTTTACTGAAGCAATTCAACATCCCGACATCGTCTGTCTTTCTATTGCGACAAGACCCGATTGTCTTGGGGATGAAATCATTGAACTGCTCGCTTCCCTGAACAAGATCAAACCTGTGTGGGTCGAACTTGGCTTACAGACAATTCATGAATCCACAGCCAGATACATACGGCGGGGTTATTCTCTGCCAGTATTTGAAGAAGGAGTACACAAACTCCGTACCCATGGCATTGAAACAATTGTCCATATGATTTTGGGGCTTCCTGGGGAAAGCGCAGCTGACATGTATGCAACAGCCGCCTACCTTGCCAGAGCGGATATTCAGGGCATTAAATTGCAGCTCCTGCACATTTTGCAGGGTACCGATCTTGCTACTGACTATAACAACCATTTGTTCCAGGCACTTGACATGGACACTTATATACAGATTCTTGGAAATATTCTTGAAATGCTGCCACCCGACATGGTCATTCACAGAATTACCGGAGACGGGCCAAAAGACAAACTGATTGCTCCACTTTGGAGCGCCAATAAAAGAAATGTTCTGAATTCTACAAATCACTATTTCAAAGAAAACGATATCATTCAGGGTAAACAATATCAGAGACAACGCAACGATTCTGTGTTATACTAACCAAAACTGATTAGGAATCACTAACGACTTACGCCGTCTTGGAAATGGAGGACAATATGACAGGTGATGTAACAACTTTATACAAACTTATGGTTCTATACATGCTGAGTAAAGTGAATTTTCCTTTAACAAACAGTCAGATTTCAGATTTTATGCTTGAAAAAGGCTACACAACTTACTTCACATTACAGGAATCCATCAACGAACTTACCCAGGATAATTTTATCCAGCTGGTGTCCTATCACAATACAACCCAGTATAAATTAACAAAAGAGGGAGCTGAGACAATTTCATTTTTTGAAAACAGAATTTCAACAGCAATCAAAGAAGAGATTTCCCAGTATCTGAAAGAAAATAAATACGATCTGAAATCTCAGGTCGATACCACTTCTGACTACTATCGTTCAACTTCGATGGACTATATTGTTCATTGTCAGGTACGTGAAGGCGACTCCACACTGATCGAGCTGAATCTCTCAGTTCCACTGGAAGAACAGGCTGATGCAATGTGTTCAAAATGGAAAGAAGCCAGCCAGGAAATTTATGAATTCATCATGAAAAAATTAATGTAACAGAAAATCATTTTTATATTATAAAAACAGAGACCAGATAGAATGACGCCGATTACCGTTTTCTATCTGGTCTCTGTTTCTTTATTTTATAAGTTCTAGATTATTCTACTCTTTTATGCTTCACCTGATCTATCACCAGACTCTGTAGCCGTTTCTTCTCCATCATTTAAATAGAATTCCACAGCTTCCCACAGTTCTTCAAGACCCTGTTTTGTCTCCGATGAAAATGGAATCAGAATATCATCTTTTTCCAGTCCAAGACCTGTTCTGACTGCCTTGATCTGCTTCTGAATCTGACTTCTCTTAATTTTATCCAGTTTTGTTGCAATAATAACAGGACGGTATCCATTTGAAATAATCCAGTCATACATCAGTTTATCGTTAGCTGACGGATCATGTCTGATGTCGATCAAAAGAAAGACCTGACGCAGCTGTTTTGATGTATGAAGATATTTTTCAATCATCTTTCCCCATTTTGCTTTTACTTCTTCATTTGCCCTTGCATATCCATATCCGGGGAGATCCACCAGATACATCACATCGTTGATGTTATAAAAGTTAATCGTCTGTGTTTTACCAGGTTGCGCAGATGTTCTGGCATATGATTTTCTACGCATCAGTGCATTGATCAGGGACGACTTTCCTACATTTGATTTTCCGGCAAATGCGATTTCAGGCATATCTGTTTCAGGCACCTTGCTCGTAATACCCATAACAATTTCCAAATCCACCTTTTTTATTACCACTTTATTTCCTCCATTGATCTGGCAACTTTTTGTGCTGCCAGATTTCATTCATCTGTGTTATTCCGTTTTTGCGAATGCATGTTTGACTACATCATCCATTGTTTTCAAATAAACTACTTTTATACCTTTCGTGATCTCATCTGAAAATTCTTCCACATCTTTTCTATTCTGATCTGGAACCAGTACCATTTTGATTCCTGCAGTTTTTGCTGCAAGCATCTTTTCTTTGAGTCCACCAATTGGCAGCACTTTTCCACGAAGTGTGATCTCACCAGTCATTGCCACACTTGCTTTGACCGGTATCTTTGCTACTGCAGACAGAATCGCTGTTGCCATTGTTATACCTGCGGATGGCCCGTCTTTTGGAACAGCTCCTTCCGGAATATGCAGGTGAATTGCATGCTTTTCAAAATAATCTTCTGCTACCTGATAGTTATCTGTCGCAATAGAACGAACGTAACTAAGCGCGATCTGAGCGGATTCTTTCATAACATCCCCCATACGACCAGTCAGTTTCAATTCCCCTTTACCAGGCATTGTATTGACTTCGATCTGTAGTGTATCTCCACCGACACTTGTCCAGGCAAGACCGCGAACGATTCCAATATCATCTTCTTTATTCGCTTCATCCCTGAAATATTTTCTCTTTCCAAGGTATGTTTCCAGATTTTTTTCCGTTATTTTGACTGCGGCTGTTTTCTTCGTCTTTCCAGTTGTACTACGGGACTTTTCAGCTGTCTGTGCAGTTTTATTCGTCAATCGTTCCCTAACGATTTTTCTGCATACAGAGCCGATCATTCTCTCCAGTGTTCTGACACCTGCTTCTCTTGTATAGCCTTCAATAATTGCATTCAGAGCTTTGTCAGAAAAGGTGACACTTTCCTCTGGCAGTGCACATTTTTCCATCTGTTTAGCTACCAGATGTTCTCTGGCAATATGTAATTTCTCGTTCTGTGTATAACTGTTGACTTCGATAATTTCCATACGATCAAGAAGTGGACGGCTGACTGTGCTAAGATCATTTGCTGTTGCAATAAAAAGGACATCGGACAGATCGGTAGGCAGTTCCACGTAATGATCCCTGAAATGGGCATTCTGCTCACCGTCAAGAACTTCCAGCAGTGCTGACGCGGTATCTCCCTTATAATCACTGCTGATCTTATCCAGTTCGTCCAAAAGCATCAGCGGATTTTTCACTCCAGCCTGTCTGATTCCTTCTATGATTCTTCCTGGCATTGCGCCAACATAGGTCTTTCTGTGACCACGGATCTCAGCTTCATCTCTGACACCACCAAGGCAGATTCTAACATATTTTTTATTCAGCGCCTTCGCAATCGAACGTGCGATTGATGTTTTGCCGGTTCCAGGTGGGCCAACCAGACATATGATTGGTGCATCTCCTTTTTTAGCCACTGTTCTGACTGCCAGTGACTCAAGGATTCTTTCTTTGACTTTTTCCAAGCCATAATGCTCTTGATCAAGCACCTTCTGTGCCTCTGTAATGTCATTATTATCTTTCGATGACTTATTCCATGGCAGGTCAAGTAAAGTCTCTATATAGCCACGTGAGACGCTTGCCTCCGAAGAACTTCCTGAAAGTGTTTTATAACGTTTGATTTCTTTTGTAATTCTGTCTTTCACTTCTTTGGATGCCTTCAGTTTTTTCACTGCAGCCAGATATTCATCCGTATCATCCGTGTCTTCTCCATCGAGTTCGTCATGCAGAACTTTTAACTGTTCCCGCATTACATATTCCCGCTGGTTCTTGTCCACTTTTGCCTTAACCTTCAGTGCAAGCTCTTCTTTAATTCTTAATATCTCTGTTTCCTGCGCTATGATTTTTGTAACTTCATTGAACCTGTCCTGTAAATGATCCAACTCCAGAATGCCCTGGCGTTTTTCATATTCCATCGGCAGATCAATTGCTGTCTTGTTGAGCAATTCCTGAATATCATCGATCCGTAAAAGCTGTTTTATAATATCTTTGCTCATTTTCGGATTGGCTATTGCATAAAAACGAAGCAGATCTCTGATATTACGCACCATTGCCTCTGCAATTGCATCATCGATCTCATCTTCCTGATTTTCCTCTGCCACTGTAACATCTGCCAGTAGCATTTCTTTTTCATTTTCTGTCTCTATTGTAACGTCATTAAGAGAAGCTTTCTTCTCACCTTCCACCATGACTCTCAATATTCCATTTGGCAGTTTCATTACCTGTTTGATCACTGAAATTGTACCTGTGTGATAAATATCTTTAAATCCAGGGTCTGCAACTTCAGGATCTTTCTGTGCGACCAGAAAGACTCTCTGATCATCAGCCATTGCGGTTTCAACAGCATTTACAGATTTCTTTCTGCTAATATCAAAATTGATCATCATACCTGGAAGAACTGCCATTCCTCTCATGGCGATCATTGGTAATTTTAAATTCTGTATATTCATCTGTCACCTGCTTTATAATCACTAAGTTCCATATTAAAAAGTTCCATAATGCAAAGTTCAGGAAACCTCATTGCTAAGATTTCCTGAACTTTACATATATTAGAGTATTGATCTATTATTCCGCTTTCTTTTCAATCAACGGCTCACTTCTGTATTCAAGTTTTGGTTTTCCAGATCCTTCGACCGATTCCTTTGTGATCAGACATTTTGAAATTGTGTCATCAGAAGGAATTGTGTACATAACATCCATCATAATTGCTTCCATGATAGAACGAAGTCCTCTGGCTCCTGTCTTTCTCTTGAAACTCTTCTGAGCGATTGCTCTGATTGCGTCTTCTGTAAATTCAAGATTTACCTCATCCAGTTCAAACAGTTTCTTGTACTGTTTTACAATTGCATTTCTTGGTTCTGTCAGAATCTTAACCAGTGCTTCCTCATCCAGCAGATCAAGGGATACTGTAACTGGAACACGGCCAACGAACTCTGGAATCAGACCAAATTTGATCAGATCCTGTGGAAGTACTTTATGGAAAAGTTCTCCTACATTTTCTTCTCTCTTTTCTGCGATTTCTGCATTAAATCCGATAGATTTCTGATCCATTCTTGTTTCAATGATCTTTTCCAGACCATCAAATGCGCCACCACAGATGAAAAGGATATTTGTAGTATCGATCTGAATCAGTTCCTGCTGTGGATGTTTTCTGCCACCCTGTGGTGGAACTGAAGCAACTGTACCTTCCAGGATCTTAAGCAGTGCCTGCTGTACGCCTTCACCGGAAACATCCCTTGTTATAGATACATTTTCTGATTTCTTTGTGATCTTATCGATTTCATCGACATAAATAATACCAAACTGTGCTTTGTTGATATCATAATCAGATGCCTGAATCAGTTTCAGCAGAATGTTCTCAACATCTTCACCAACATAACCTGCTTCTGTCAATGTCGTTGCATCTGCGATTGCAAATGGTACATTCAGAAGCTTTGCAAGTGTCTGTGCAAGAAACGTCTTACCAGAACCAGTTGGTCCAAGCATTAAAATATTACTTTTCTGTAATTCTACATCTATATCCTTGCCTGATAAAACTCTTTTATAATGATTGTAAACAGATACTGCCAGTACTTTCTTGGCTTCATCCTGACCAATTACATACTGATCAAGGAATTCTTTGATCTGCATTGGTTTTAAAAGATTGATATCAAGGCCATTGTTTTCATTTTGATCATCTTCATTTTCAAATTCTTCGTCGAGAATCTCTCCACACACAGATACGCACTCATCACAAATATATACTCCGTTAGGTCCTGCAATCAGTTTTTTTACCTGGTCCTGTGTCTTGTTACAAAATGAACATCTTAACTTTTCGTCTATATTTCTACCTGCCATAACCCTGTTCTCCTATTTCCTAAAATATGCCAGAAACGGTCGTTTCTGACTTGTTTTGTAAAACGATTAAAAGGGGCTGTTGCATAATGATGCCACAGTCCCTAGTAATCTAAGAGTTATCTTTTTTCAACTACACTATCAATTAAGCCGTATGCAACAGCTTCATCGGCGCTCATGTAATTGTCTCTTTCTGTATCGACCGAAATAATATCTAACGGTTTTCCTGTATTTTTAGCCAAGATCTTATTTAACTTTTCTCTTGTCTTAATAATGTGGTCTGACACAATCTTAATATCAGTTGCCTGACCCTGTGCACCGCCTGATGGCTGGTGAATCATGATCTCAGCATTAGGAAGTGCGAATCTCTTTCCTTTTGCTCCGCCTGAAAGTAAGAATGCACCCATACTTGCAGCCATTCCGATACAAATAGTTGAAACATCGCATTTTACGTAATTCATTGTATCATAAATAGCCATACCAGCAGTAACAGAACCGCCTGGGCTATTAATATATAAATGAATATCTTTTCCTGGATCTTCTGACTCAAGGAACAGTAACTGTGCAACAATAACGCTTGCAGAAGCATCTGTAACTTCTTCTCCAAGGAAAATAATTCTTTCTTTCAAAAGTCTTGAATAAATATCGTATGATCTCTCACCACGACTTGTCTGCTCAATGACATAAGGTACAACGCTCATTATGATTCCTCCTATCTAAATCTGAGTTCATTATGAGATTATTTTTCAACTGCAGCTTCAACTACGAAATCAACAGCTTTCTGAACTGCTAAATCATCTCTAACCTGTTTAGCTTCAGCTTCTCCCATAAATTCTTTAATCTTTTCAACTTCCATTTTATACATTTCAGCCATTTTCTTAAGTTCTTCTTCAACATCAGCATCTGTAGCTTCAAGTTTTTCTGCTGCAGCAACTGCTTCAAGAACTAATCTGCTCTGAATACGTTTTTCAGCTTCTGGCTTCATATCTTCAAATAATTTATCAGCTGTAAGTCCTGTGAACTGGAAATACTGTTCTACTGATAATCCCTGTGACTGTAATCTCTGAGCGAAATCATCAGCCATTCTTCTAACCTGTGTCATGATCATTGCTTCTGGAATATCCATTTTAGCATTTTCAATGATCTTTTCGATTACAACGTTTTCTTTGTTAGCTTTTGCTTCGTTTTCTTTTGTTGTTGTTAATTTCTTCTTAACATCTTCTTTGTATTCAGCTAATGTATCGAAATCTGAAACATCCTGAGCGAAATCATCGTTTAATTCAGGAAGTTCTTTCTTCTTGATTTCTTTTACAGTTACTTTGAACATAGCTGGTTTATTCTTTAAGTTTTCAACGTGATATTCAGCTGGGAATGTTACGTTTACTTCGAATTCTTCACCGATCTTATGACCAACGATCTGATCTTCAAATGTATCGATGAATGAATGTGAACCGATTGTCAGTGGGTAGTTTTCACCTTTACCACCTTCAAAAGCTTCGCCATCAACGAATCCTTCAAAATCGATAACTGTCATATCTTTATCTTCAACAGCTCTGTCTTCAACATTGATTGTTCTTGCATTCTGTTCTCTAACCTTGTCGATTTCTGCTGTGATATCTTCTTCTGTTACTTCAACAGTAGCTTTTTCTACTTCGATTCCTTTATAGTCACCAAGTGTTACTTCTGGCTTAACAGCTACTTCTGCTGAGAAAATAAATGGTTTATCTTTCTCTAACTGAACAACGTCGATCTTTGGCTGTGAAACGATATCTAACTTTGATTCTTCTGCAGCGTTTGCATAAGCATCAGGAATGATTGCGTTAGCAGCATCTTCAAAGAAAACTTCTGCTCCATACATTTTTTCGATCATTTTACGAGGTGCTTTACCTTTTCTGAAACCTGGAAGAGCAATACTCTTTTTATTCTTCTGGTATGCCTTTTCAATACCTGCTTCAAATTCCTCTGCGCTAGCTTCGATTACAAGCTTAACCATGTTTTTTTCTTCAAGCTGTTCTACTTTAAAACTCATTTAATAATTTCCTCCTTAATATATATGTAAAGATTTTGTAACTATTCAGTGATACCTTCAATTCCAGTCACAATTACTTTTCTCTAATGTACAAAATACATACTTTGAGATTATATCATATATTTTTTTTAATTACTAGCATAAATTTCAAACATACTGTTAAAATATTATAAAATATGGTAATATGATAGCGTTCTAAAAAAAACGCGTTACATCTACCTATTTTAACTAGAAAAATATGGTTTTATACACTAAATTGGAATTTTTGCAGATACTATTTTCAAACGTGCAGAAATGAGGAAAAATATGACAGAAAAAGAACTACTCTCTCTCGGAGAGAATCAAAAGATCAAAGAGGAAGATCTGTTTTACCGTACGATCGAATATTCCAGAACGGAACAGTCCCATCTTCTGATGTACAGACATATGAACGGTGCCGGCAGGCTCTTTGGTGGGCAGCTGATGGCATGGATCGACGAAACCGCAGGAATTGTTGCAAAAAGACACACGAGCATGAATGTCACGACCGCTGCGATTGACAATCTGGAATTCAAAAATGCAGTCTATGTCAACGATGTCGTTGTCCTTGTCGGTTATCTTACCCACGTGGGACATTCTAGCATGGAAGTGCGAATCGATACGTATGTAGAACGTCCTGATGGACACCGTTATCCGATCAACCGTGCTTTTTTTGTAATGGTTGCGCTTGATGAAAACGATCGTCCTGCACCTGTTCCAAGACTTCTTGTCGAAACAATAGAACAACAGGCAAAGTGGGATGCAGCGATCAAACGAATCGAACTGCGCAAGAAACGCAGAGTGGAAGGATTTTAAACTTTTCTTTCAAACACGCAAAAACAGCAGAGATTCTGAAGCTTTTGAAACTTCATAATCTCCGCTGTCTTATGCGCATTTACATGCGGGGCGAATTAGTGTTACCTTTTATTTAGTTTTACCTAAAATTGAGAATGAGTATTGCTGATGAGGCTTACTGCTGTCCGCCTGACATTGATTCTTCCTGTTTCATGATCATTTTTTTGACCATTTCACCACCTACAGAACCTGCCTGAGCTGAAGTAAGATCACCGTTGTAACCATTCTTTAAAGGTACTCCTAATTCAGAAGCTACCTCCATTTTGAAGTTGTTGAGTGCGTCTTTGGACTGAGCCTTAGTTTTAGAATTTGAACTTGTCATATTCATTACCTCCGTACATCTTCTACTTTTTTGGTTTCAAGATAAGTTTCTTTCGTCGCTTATCTTGGTATTATTATGTGCACGATTCTAATAATTATTTTGACAATTTCTGTAAATTCTTCATTTAGAACTGAATACCACTGGCAAGCTTTTCGGCTGTCTCTTCATCGATCAGAAGTTTCACGAGTTCCAGTCCCATTTCAATAGATGCTCCCATACCTTTTCCTGTTGTGATCATGCCATCCGTAATTACTTTGTCTGCAACTACCTGTGCACCATACAGATCCTTTTCATATCCAGGGAAGCATGTTGCCTTCTTTCCTTTCAGCATGTCCAGATGACCAAGGACACTTGGTGCTGCACAGATGGCTGCGACTCTCTTTCCTGTTGCATAAAATGCTTTTAATTCTTTTATAAATTCTTCATTCTGCTCATAATGTTTTGTGCCTGGTCCGCCAGGTAAGAACATCACGTCACAGGAATTGATCTGATCCTGATACTCTTCCAGCACATAGTCTGTTCGTATTGTGACTTTCTGTGCGCTTTCCACTTCTTTTTTTCCTGTAATAGAAACGGTATCGACCTGAACACCTGCTCTTCTTAAGAGATCGACAGATGCAAGTGCTTCCACTGTTTCAAACCCATCTGTAAAATATGCACTTACTTTTTTCATTGTAATTCCTCTCCTTTTTGTGTTATGCATTTATGTAATGTATCATACCGCCCTTTTTATTATGTATCATACAGATCCAATCATACCATATTAACCATGTTTTTTCTATGCCTGCATTGCTTTTGCGATCTCGTCGATTCCTTCTCCCTTGAACGCACAGCATTCAAATATTCTGCAATTTGGATTCAGAGATTTGACATTTTCACAAAATTCTTTTTTATCAAAATTCGTAAAATCAATCAGGTCCATTTTATTCAGAACGAGCATGTCTGTTGTCTGGAACATCAGTGGGTATTTTAATGGCTTGTCATTGCCTTCCGTAACGCTGGATACCGTAATTCTGATGTCTTCCCCGATCTTAAATTCTGCAGTGCAGACAAGATTTCCGATATTATCAATAATAATCGTTTTGATTCCTGTCAGATCCAGTTCCTTAAGTCCTTCTTCAATCATGCTCGCTTCCAGATGACATGCACCCTTTGTATTGAGCTGCACCGTTCTGACGCCAAGCTGTGCCATTCTCTGTGCATCCTGATCCGTATAGAGATCCCCTTCTATTACTGCGACCTCTGATTTATCCATTCTTGCGATCAGCTGCTCTAAAAGTGTTGTTTTACCTGATCCCGGTGTACCGAGAAGATTGAACACACGGATTCCTTTTTTATGCAGTTCTTCATTTACCTTCATGGCTGCTTCATCATTTCTTTTATAAATTCCTGTTTTTACATCTATAATTTTCATATCGTATTATCTCCTTTTTCTGTTCTGCAATCATTTTTTGAATCTTATATTTTTCTAGATTTCTATTATCTTTATTCTCCCTCAATATCACGCACTTCAGCCTGCGTTCCGGAGATAATGTTCATACTGACATTTCCACAGGTCGGACATACCTTATCCGTAAATGTGATTGAAAATTCTGTACCACACTTTTCACAGCGGGCCATCGCTTTACAGATCACAAATTCCAGCTTGGCATCCGCCATGACCGTATCCTCTGTGACCATGCGAAATGCGAACCGTAACATTTCCTCCTGGATACAGGAAAATTCTCCAAGTTCAATCGTGATTGTAGATACTGTTTTTAATTCATTTTCCCTGACCACTTCATCCACAATGTCAGCGATTTCTTTTGCAACACTTGCTTCATGCATTAAAAATGCCTCCACTTCATCCGTTCTAATTCTTCTTTTTCCGCAATGCTCCAGGATTATTTCTACCTTTTGTCTCTTCTCCAGCATAGCCAGCGATCCTGATTTCCTTCTTCTTCAGGCTTCGAATATATACACTTCTTTCGCCCATTTCCATAATTCTGACTTTCTTAGGACATTTGGAGACACATTGGCCACAGCCGACACAATTTTCTTCCCGTATGAACAGTTTTCCTGTTTCTGGATCGATTCCTGTTGCATTCGTCGGGCAGAAATGGTTACAGATATTGCAGCCATTACAGTTCTCTTCATCTGCAATGACAGCTTTTCCATGTGCCTGTACAAATATATTGGAGATACCGCCAGCATTATAGCTGCCGAACAGACAACAACAGTCCCAGCAACAGTTGCAGATACAAATTTCAGAATTTCTTGTATCCGTCCCATAGTGAAAGACTGTATGTATCGCACCCTTCTTCTGGCAATCCTCTACGATCTCGATAGCCTCATCCAATGTGACATAACGGCCAACATGGTATTTTACCATCTGCTTTGCGAAGTCCCCTACTGCAATGCATCCTTCGAGCGGCATATGGAACTGACAATCATGGCCTTTGACTTTATTAATGTGGCGACAGAAACAATGCACCAGCGCGATCTTATTCTGTGCACCGAACTTTTTTAAGATTGAAATCACTTCTCCAGACTGAATAATCTGATTGACTCCACTCTCCAGTTTTCTTCCAACTGCAATTTTCTTTTTCCCAGCATCTGAGCCCTCTTTTATCGCTGTACTTTTTACATTTCCGGTCAGCGCCTGATCAATGGCGTTACTGTTGACCGCAACAGACATATTGGGTGGTGCCTGTGCATCTATTTTCTTTTGTTTATGTCTGTTCCAGTACATTCTGACAAATGGCATGTTGATTGTTTCTTCCAGTTTCAAAAGTTCACAGAATTTGTCCAGAAGTTGCATCTGCTTCGGTGACAGTTCCTTTGTGAACAGACATACTTCCATCCATCCTGGGAAAATAGGAGCCAGTTCGGCAGTTTGTCTTTGTGGCGCGTCATCCACTTTCGGTTCTTTCTCCTCTTCCTCTGTGATCCAGAGAAGTCCTTTCTGAAAAATGCCGAACATGAACTTTTCATACTCCTCATCATTTCCCTTGTAGAACTGTCTAAATTCCGACATTTCATACTTCTTTTCCCCCACACTGAGCAAAAAATCTGCCTCTTCCTCTGAAATCATTATTTCAAAACATTCGAGCAACTGTCTTATGACAGGTACATGCAAGAGCGACTTTTCATTCATTTTATTCGCAAGTAAGGTATACTTTTCTTTCAATTCTTTTGTCATATCTTTTCTCCCTGACTGATTCTATGTCCTTGATTTGCATATTTCCATCTATTTACCTGTTACTGCGTTCCTCATCCGATTTACGCGTATATTCTACAGACCTATCATAGCGAATCCCGATTTATTATGCAAATCTATCTTACCATATAATGGTATTTATGTCTTGTAGTTTTTAAAACTATGTGTTAACATATTAATATACAATTTGATTAGAAGGAGTACTACATATGTATACAATTATAAGTGATAGTGCATGTGATTTATTTGATGATTACACCACTGAAAATAACGTTGAAATCGTACCACTTTACGTTACATTTGATGGTGAGACTTATTATAAAGAGCGAAAAGAAGTTGACCACCATGAATTCTACCGTCAGATGGTCGAGGAAGGCGCTTATCCAAAATCCTCCCTGCCAAGCATTCAGGATTACATGGATGCCTTTCTTCCATCCGTTAAGAACAACACACCGGTAATCTGCATCTGTATCTCTACTCTTTTCAGTGGTTCTTTTAACTCAGCTATGACTGCTCGTGATGAATTGCTCGATGATTATCCCGATGCAAAGATTACTGTTCTCAATTCTATGCAGAACACTGTTTCTCAGGCTCTTTTTGTAAATGAAGCTGTCCGCATGCGTAATGCCGGTGTTCCTTATGAGACCGCCATCGCCAATCTGGATAAGCTGAAGGATCTCGGACGAATTTTCTTTACCATTGAATCCATGGATTACTTAAAAAAAGGCGGACGTGTCGGGAAAATGACCGCAGTCATTGGAAACACCCTGAACATCAAACCACTGATCATCTTAAAAAACGGTGAACTTAATGTCGGTGGTATCTGTCGTACCAGAAAGAAAGCAAAGATACAGATGATGAATCTGTGCAAAAAGCATTTTGCAGAAAATGGCCTGAAAACAGAAGACTACTATTTCTCCATCGGCGCTGGCTATGATTTTACGGAAGCTGAAGAATATCGAAAAGAAGTAGAAAATGAACTCGGCGTAACCTGTCTTGAACATATGCAGAGTTTTCAGACCAGAATCGGTGCCGCAACAGCCTGCCACACAGGTCCCTATGCCATCGGAATCGGAATCATGCCAAAGTACGAAACATTACAGTAAAAGCAATACACTGCTGTTTCTTCCTACATAGAACCATTTGTTTATTCAGCAAGTGGAACTTCTAATCACAAAAAAGTGTCCGGATCAAATGGATTCTTTTGAGTTTTCTCATAAGAATCCATCGATTCGAACACTTTTCTTTTTAACATTCTCCAAATGGGAATCTATAATAGTGGAACTGTTTTTGAATTTCCTGCAGTCTGTTCCTGATTCTGGCCGGACATGCCACATTCTTTGCCGGTTCATTTAACAGAAATTCGCTGACAGTGTCAAAATTTTCTTTTGCAATCATCTGTGTTTCATATTCAAAAGATGCATTATCTTCATATGCATCCCTAATTCCTTCTGCAATCTGTGCTGCAAATAAGAATGAGCCAAATCGATTCTGATGCGTATCATCCGTTTTATCAAATGTCGCATTTTTCCAACATGCATCGTAATCTGCTGGCCACGCTGCTGGACGATCATATCTTGCCTCACCGATTGTGACGCCCTGCACATCTTTGATGCTCTGCAGTGACCTGGCATCATTTTCTCCAAGCATTTCAAAAATCGCTCTCGATTTTGCAAAGAGATCGATCAAAAGCACTTTCTCTTCAAAAGCAAGCTGTTTCATTGCCTGAACATACGGAAATTCACAGTACTCATCCCTACCGCCATGATGCCCCGGTATCGGCTGTGCTTTCCCATCTTTTAAGAACACTCTGCAAACTGGTGTCACCAGCACAGGAATTGCCCCTTTTTCCCGAATCTTATCAATATAGAACTTCAAAAATCCTTTATAAGTAGCACCGCAGTCATACGCAAAATACTTGCTCCCATAGCTAGGCAGTATTTTCTCGTATTTTTGTCTATTGGCCTCTTTCTCCTCTTCGCTCATTCCATCTGCTTCCATTACTTTTTCGTAATCTTGTGGAAATCTGTCAGTTGAGGTCAGCATTTCTGGTTCTGGAACGATTGTCGGATAAATTCCATCCTGATTTGCCTTTCCGAGCGGAACCATTCTGTCAATATAGGTCGTCTTATTTTTACTGTCATCATCGTTATGTGCAAATTCGATCAGTACGTAATCACCGCGTTGTATATGTGGATAAGCCGGACCATAGCCAAATGGAAACTGGTCTTTTGTAAAAATACCGCGATCCAGGAAACGCCCTTCATTCAAAAAACTTCTGGAACTTCTGCCACCCTGTGCATAATCGTCCACATGCACAAACTCTGTATCAAAAAAACTGCCAAGATGATCTCCCCAGCCGCCTATGAAATTGTTCTCATCTTTTCCATATGCCGTAACCAGTGAATCTCCCAGTAAATGAATCGTTATTTTTTTCTTCATTTTCTACCCTTCTTTTGTCTGTCAGATTTTGTCCTTTTTATTGTATTCCTGTCATGTAGAGTAGCGCTACAGAATTCATAGCGGATTTTTTAAGAAAGATACAGATTTTCCGTTCTTATATTTTTTCATGGGAATTTTTACAAAAGTAGTCAGATTCGATTCTCCAGCCAGTTCAGAATATCCTCATAGACCTGCATCCGATCCGTTTCATTGAGAATCTCATGTCTCATCCCATCGTAAATATGGCATTTGATATCTTTCATTCCATAAGCACACATTTCTGAATAATATTTTTCAACATCCCTGCCATAACCACCAACCGGATCTTCTTTTCCAGCTACGATCAACATTGGCAATTTTTTAGGTACTTTACAGATATGTTTTTTCTTTCTGATATACAGAATGGTATTCATCAGTCCGAGATTTCCATTTGTCGTAAAAAGGAAAGTACAGCGTGGATCTGCCGCGTACTGATCTACCACTTTCTCATCCGTTGTGAGCCAGTCATAGCCTGTTCTCTTTTTGACAATTTTTTTGTCATAGTTGCCGAACATCGCTCGATCCAGCAATTTGCTCCTGTGATGATCTCCACGCAGAGCTCTGACTAGAGCAATCAGAATTTTCCCCATGCGAACCACTGCAATATTCTGCTGACCGGTACCCATAATAATGACGCCATCGATCTGATTTCCATATCCCATCACATATCTTCTTGCCATAAAAGATCCCATACTATGTCCGAGCAGAAAATATGGGATATCCGGATATTCATTTTTAATAAATCGAGTAAGATGACACAGATCTTCAACTACAAAATGGCCACCATCTCTACCTCCAAAATAGCCGTATCCATCTGCATCTTCAACGGAACCACCGTGACCAAGATGATCATTTCCTACGACCAGTATTCCATGTTCCACCAAAAACGCCGCAAAATCCTGGTAGCGTTCAATATATTCCATCATTCCATGAGAAATCTGCAGAATTGCTCTGGGCGCATAATCCGGCAGCCACATCATTCCTGCGATTGTATTTTTACCATTGCTGGACTGAAACGTAAATGTTTTTTTCGTCATAATCAGATGCTCCCTTATTCATTCTATAATTGTATCTTTCCTCAATTGTCACTTCCGTTGCCGTTATTCCTTTTCCAATATTAGGACTGCGGAAAGAACGTACCTCATCAATTATAAACAGAATTATTAATACAGTACATAGTATAATTTTTACACTCAATCCAATTTTTTCCACTACTTTATACATGAGAGGTGCAATCAGATATACCACCAGTATGCCTCCGATTCCAAATATGACCGCGCCTGCTATACAGATTCTTCCGTTAATATTCAAGAAATAACCACTGTAATCCCACCAGCGTACTCCCATGATCAATTCCAGTACCCAGCTCGTAAAATATTCGACTACTGATGCTGCAATCATTGTCAGTACAAAGGTCAACAATGGTCTGTCAAACAGTTTTCTGAGAAAAATGAGCACGATCAGTGCACCTGTTCCGTAGATTGGAAGCCATGGACCACAAAGCACGCCCCTGTTCACCAGCTCACCCGTCTGTACGAAGTGCAGTGCGACTTCCCAGACCCATCCCAGAATTGCAAATAAGAAGAAAAAGATCACATAATTTGTCAGGCCATACCATCTTGCATAATCGACGATTTCTTTTTCCTTGCAACTGTAATAAGTCCAGTCTGCATAGATTTTCGGAAGGATAACTTTTCGTTCCATTCCTTCTGTCTGTAAACAGATTTCTCCAAAACTTTCCCGAACTGCAACATAGGCTTCTGTCTCTGCTGCCATTTTATAAGGCTCTACAAAAAATACGCCGGCGATTCCAAGTGTCAGAGATTCAAGAATCTTCCACGGAATAAAAGAACAATCAAAGATAAACAGCTTCCATTTGTACCCTTTTGTCATCTGTTTTGTCAGTCGAAATGCTTCTTTTCTTGATATCTGCGGATTTTCTGCGAGTATTGACGGTATAAAACGATACTGGTAGAGCTTGATAATTCCACCAATCACAGTAAATGCCCATAAGAATTGAAAAATATTCCTGACAAACATGATATATACCGTATTCCAGTAATCTTTCCGGTTAAATGTATAGAGCAGCGCTGTCAGTGGTGTTTTATAGCCTTTCTCTATTCTGTTCTCTAAAAAGAATCTTCTCTTCCCTACAATCAGTCCATTTGCAATAAATATCTGAAAGAAACAAAGGACCAGAGATCCTATCCCGATTGCGATAACGACCTGTACCTTATGACTGATCAAAAATTCATGATTAGCCTCATATGCACGAGCCAACAGAGAATTATTATTCGTCAGTTCCTCGACCAGTGTCGTGAACAGCGAATCATTTAATTCCTGCATCATTTCTCTGGTATCGTGTTCTTTGTCATCTGTATCGCTACTGCTGTTCTGACTACTTTCCAAGTTACCGTTTCTATTATTTGTGGTATCATCAGATAAATCACCTGTACCACTGCCCGCTTCACCTTGGGCACTGCTATCCGGTGTTTCTGCCGAAATATCTCCATAACCAAATTCAGAGCCTGTTTGACTACCAGACTCTGAATCTTCAGGAAAGTATCTGTTACGCAGGCTTTCCAGCATATCCCCGATTGCTTTTTCATTTGTTATCTTACTGACAGATTCTACTGTATCGACAGCAGCCTGTCTGGTCTCATCATACTGAATTATGAATTTGACCGAATCAGCTGCTTCGCCTGCAATAAATGCAACTAAAAAACATACAGCAACTGCAAAGCCAAAATTTTTAAGAAATGCAGTTTTACCTAGCTTTTTGAATTGTTTTCTGTTCCAGATCATTCTTTCCCTCACATGTATAATTAATTATTATCTTTCTCTATGCATGTTTACAGTATCCATGTCATAGTTCTTCAGATTTTCATGAACTCCACGTTCGTCTGCCTGACCGATCAGAAGATCTCTGGCTTTCTTTGATTTCAATGGATCTTTATGATGGCTTGGTCCACCAACACAACCACCATCGCAGACCATACCTTCGATAAAGTCAGCTGGCAGCTTTCCAAACTTGAGAAGTGTAAGAGCCTTCTTACATTCAGCAGCACCACTGCACTTTTCAACTTTGATATCTGTACTTTCATCTGTTTCTTTTAAGCATTCCAGAACTGCAGCTGTAACACCACCGCCGTTACCAAAACGTTTACCGTAAACACTTGCTTCCTGTACTTCATTTGCTACTGGTACCAGTTCAACTTCTTTTGCACGAAGCATTGCTCTGATTTCACCAAATGTCAGTACATAATCTGCGTTTCCTTCTACGGTCTTATCCTGTGATTCTGCTTTCTTTGCAATACAAGGTCCGATAAATACAGTAACTGCATCAGGATCTTTTGCTTTGATCAGTCTTGAAACTGCTACCATAGGAGATACTGTAGTTGAAACATTTTCAAGAAGTTCTGGATAATGTTTCTTGATCATATTGACAAATGCTGGACAACATGATGTTGTCATCTTCTTGCCATCTTTGTAAGCTTCAGCCCATTCCTCTGCTTCTGCTGCAGCTGTCATATCGCCACCGATACCAACTTCAACAAGATCAGCAAATCCAAGTTCTTTCATAGCTTTCTTCCAGCTTGCGACTGTAATATCATCGCCGAACTGACCTTCCCAAGCTGGTGCGATCATTGCAACTACTTTCTTACCTGCGCGGATTGCATTGATAATATCAATAATATAAGTTTTTGTTCCAATTGCACCGAATGGGCAGCTGTGTACACATTTACCACACTGGATACATTTGCTTTCATCGATCTGGCAGATGCCGTTCTCATCATATGTAATGGCGTCTACAGGGCAGTTTCTCTTACATGGTCTGATCAGATCTGCAATTGCATTGTATGGACAGGCTTTAGCACACTGGCCACATTCTTTACATTTTGCAGGGTCAATGTAGGCTCTGTCTCTTCCCATTGTGATTGCTCCGAATTTACATGCCTGCTGACAGGCTTTTGCCATACATTTCTGACAGTTATCAGTAACGATATATCTGCTGATTGGACAGTCTTCGCATGCTGATGTGATTACCTGTACAATATTATCAGATTCTTTGTTGCCAGGACATTTTCCTTCTGCCATACGAACTCTCTGTCTGATAATTTCACGTTCTTTATAGATACAGCATCTGAAGTAGGATTTTGGTCCTGGTATCATATCATAAGGGATTAATTCCTTCTTTTCCTCAAATTCACCGTTAAATGCGAGTTTAGCTACCTCGTATAATACTTCATGCTTAATCTTAAGTATTGTTGCATCATTGGTCATCATAATGCGTATTCCTCCTGTTTATTTCCATTTGTTGTAATATTGTCTATATTATAACAAACTTTTTCTCAAAAAACATATTTCTGTCTAAAGTTCTTGAGAAAATACAAAAATTCAGACATAGAAAATGGGAATTTTTCTCATTAGGCAATGGCTTTTATGCAATTTTTGTAGCTTTTGTAAAAATATGTGTCTTTATTTATATAAGTGATGTCCCTATTTATAGAAATGATCTTTTTACCTTGTGACTCACTTCTTCTGATTTTTTTCTACCACATTGAAATCTCTGATTTCAGAAACAAGCTGTCTGCGGTACGCACGGCAGCCATTCTCGTTCCAGTATTTCTTATCCTGCAGCTTAATGACCTCATACGTTGCTTCCACAATTTCTGATTTATAATTTGTTCTTGGCGGATTACCAGGCATAAATACCGTAATTGAATCCTCGAACCGATCCATGTCCAGATGATATCTCTGTGCAAAATCTTTCGCACACTCTGCATCAATATACTTGATGTGCGCGTAATAACCGACCAGATATGCAAAATAATCAATATCGAATTTATTGACCCAGTTAGAGTCTTTCGCAATAAATACGACAACTGGGAAGCGTCTCTTTCCATTTTCGATCAGAGAAAGTAGATTCTCATAATTTTTGTCATCTATATGACCGACTTCTTCTCGTAGACGCTCTACATCACAAATTCCGATATTGTCCGCAATTTCACCATAAAAGTTGGGACGGCTGAACAATACATTTTCGTTATCCCTATAACGATCCGCTGGTTCTGCGAACTCGTTGGAAACAGTAAACAAGATTCCTTTTTCATTCATTTCAAGCCTTGCTGTTGAAATCCAGAGCCTGCTGGCAATCTTGTTATCTGGATGTGTTGTTCTCTCAAAATACAGATATTTGTTCAGGTCACATTTCACATCAACTGCAAAACCCGGCTTCTCATTGTAATAAGAACAGAGCGTTTCCGGAATATCCCGAAAGACTTCACAGAATCTTGACCGAACCCAGGCAAATATGTATCCGGCTGCCTTTCGAAATGCATCTTCCGGTACCTTATCCGCAATATCCAGATAGGTATGCGCCTGAAAGACCTTATAGGTTCCAAGTTCTCGGAATGGTTCAAATTTCTTTCTTTTTTGTTCTTTGACATCCTGCTGATAATCGCTGCTCTCAAAGATCTTCTTCAATCTCTCATCATTTGGTCCCAGCTCATTTACTGCACGCACGATACTGTTGACCGTGAGCAGATTTGTCCTGTCATTATGATTCCAGCAGTACTGGATCACCTTTGCACGGTCAAATTTATAGAACTTCTTTGCCAGTTCATTATCTTCATCAAATACCCGTTTCACTTCTTCCAGAAGCGGATCATTTGTCATTCTCAGTCTATAGTGGCAACGGATCATATCTGCCCATTTTTTATCCTTATAATGCTGATGACCAAGGTCCTCGAGCAGCTTGACAATGGAGTCATCACAAAGTTCCAGCGTTGCAAGAATACTGTTCATTTTTCTTGCCAGGCCTTCATTTCCAATACCAAATGCAGATCCTTTGTATCTTAAGTCATGTTCGATTTCATGCCATCCCTCAAAAGAATTAGTTCTGACCTGCACCTCAAATGTATCATCCACATAATCTGATAAAGCCGGATTCACGATTGTCTTGCTCAGATATCCTGGCAGACGAAAGATTCCGTTGATCTTCATCGCTTTAAATTCATATTCATTATTTTCTGTTGTATCCCAGCTTCCGGGTTCCATAAACAATGTATCCAGCAGACTTCTGCATGTATCCACATCATCTTCAAAATACAGCATAATTCTGAGCCCGATCAGATCCTGCATTTTTCTGTCTTCATTTTCTGTTCCAGGTCTTCTGTAATCTTTGAACAAAAGTTTATCTACCATGGAGTCAACTGCCTTGACCCTGTAAGCTATTCTATAATAAAATCCCGCTCTCTTTAATCTTTCTTCGATAATGTTGAGCAGATCTGTCTTTACTATTTCCGGCACAACTATCTGCTGCACATTTTCCTTGCAAAATGCTTCATTTGGTTTGAATTCATTTTCACGCACAATCTATCCCTCCAATTCAACTGCCTGTCAATAATTTTGCAGGAATTCAAATTACATAATACATATATTGTATATCATATGTTTGGTAATTACAAATTATTTTAGTTAATTAGCTCTCTTTTTTCTCGAATTCCGTCAATTTTCGACATATTTGGACTACCCTGCACAGATACTATCCAGATTTTTTTATCCTACTTTTTCTATTGCAGTTCTTCTATCTTCAAGTAATAGAAAAAAAGCACATATTCCACTGGTTTCAGTAGAAAATGCGCTCTTCTAACCAAAGACGATTCTGTACCTGGCATCTGTGTCAACCTTTTTCCCTGCAGTATCTTATCCTCTATCATATCGTATTTCTGTGATATCGTCTATCTCATACTGCCTGGTCCCTGTATTATTTCATACTGCCATCTACGATCCGCTCGGTATAAAGCCTATGATACGAGCGGGTCAATTCTGCGCAAAGCTCTGTATAAAATGGTCTTTGCATCATTTCCTGTACATCTTCGTCTTTGTATTTCTCATTTTGTATTGCTTATTATTATATTTCTCATTTTGTATTTCTTATTATTTATTATTGTATTTCTCATTTTGTATTAAGCGGTCTGTAATTCTTCTGTCTGATCAGAAATCGTATCTGCTGCCGACTGTGCCTGTTCTTCCACAGTATCTGCTGCTGACTGTCTGAGCATATACTCTGATAATGCATTGCTGTTCATTCCCATGATTCCCATTGCATCCATCGACATCTGATTCATTCCCGTATTTGCAGTCATCTGATTACCTGTCTGATCCTGCATTCCATTGATGTTCTGTGCAAATGCTTCTGGTGGAAGTGGTGGTCTGTCCATCTTCATGCCATCTGCAATTTTTGTCATGGTAACTGTCTCTGTTCCATCAGATGCTGTCGTTGTTGTCTTCAGATAAACGCCACCGTCCTGGCCCTGTACCAGTTCTGTTGTGGTGCTATCTGAATCATCTGAACTGTCTGAAGAAGTACTTTCTGAAGTTTCCTGTGTTGCCTCTGTTGCATCACTCGCCTCTGTTGTACTATCTGTCGCAGACGAAGAAGCTGTTGCTGCAGCTGATTCTGCTGAATCTGTAGAAGCATCGCTTTCTACTCCTTTAACGGCTGCTTCCGGTGGAAGTGGTGGTCTGTCCATTGGCATTCCATCTGCGATCTTGGTCATGGTAACAGTTTCCGTTCCATCAGATGAAGTTGTCGTAGTTCTCAGATAGATACTGCCATCCTGACCCTGTACCAGTTCTGTTGTCGTACTATCCGAATCATCTGAACTGTCATCTGAAGAACCACTTTCTGAAGTTTTCTGTGAAGCATCTGTACCTTCACTTGCTGTTGTACCTGCAGCTGTTGTTGCTGTTGCTGTTGTTCCATCTGTATCCGCAGTCGTTGTTCCATCAAGTGGCTGATAGACCAGTGTCTTGCCACCATATAAATTAACCTCTGACATATCATTTGCATATGTACCTGAGGGAATCGCATCCTTGCGTGCCAGTAGCTGGCTCAGTATGCTTTCATATGAATCCTGAAAATCTGACTGTGTGACTGTGCTCTGGCTGTTCTCATCACTTCCGTTTGATGAAGAGGTTGTATTGCTGACCGTATTAGTCGAATTTGCTGAATACAGACCTGAATTTAAAAGTGTAGTTAATTCCTGAATACTCATAAGCATTCTCCTTTCGTAATAAATTACACTTTTATATTCGTACGGTGTCTGACAAAAGTAAACCCACTTCACAGAAGCTACACCAAATCTTCACATTTTTGGCTCTTCGTGTATAGTTGTGGGTCAAATTTTCTGAAAGCTTAGTGTTTA
>CAJMQE010000021.1 GCA_905215405.1 uncultured bacterium | reverse complement strand
GGGCGGATTAAGGACTTTCACCCATTAGAAACGTGCGCCGCCAGGCGCACAATTATTAGCACTCATGTCAGATGAGTGCTATTTTACTCTTGACAAGTAAAAATACACGTACTAATATAATTTTACATAAGCAAATATTAAACAAAGGAGTGTATTATTATGGCAGAAAAACATGGTAGTCTTTCAATCAGCAGTGAAAACATTTTCCCTGTTATTAAAAAGTGGTTATATTCTGATCACGATATTTTTTACAGAGAACTCATCTCTAATGGATGTGATGCAATCACAAAGCTGAAGAAACTTGAAGTTATGGGTGAATATCAGGCACCCGATGATATAGAATTTAAAATTGGGGTCAAAGTCAACTCTGAAGAAAAAACAATCAAAATCATTGATAATGGTATTGGTATGACCGCAGATGAAGTCAATGAATACATTAATCAGATCGCTTTCTCCGGTGCAGAAGCATTCCTTGAAAAATACAAGGATAAAACAAACGAAGATCAGATCATTGGTCATTTCGGCCTTGGTTTCTATTCTGCATTCATGGTCTCTGACCGCGTGACAATCGATACTTTATCCTATAAGGAAGGTTCAAAAGCAGTTCATTGGGATTGTGACGGTGGCACTGAATATGATATGGCCGAATGTGACAAATCTACTCCTGGTACAGAAATCACTCTGTATCTGAACGAGGAAAGCTATGAATTTGCAAACGAATACCGTGCACGTGAAGTAATCGAAAAATATTGTTCTTTCATGCCAGTACCTATCTTCCTTACAAATGAAAGTGGCGAACCTGCAACAGAAACGATTGACGAAGCAGATGTTACAGAAAAAGATACTGTCGTAGAAACTTTTGTTGAAGAAGCAAAAACGGAAGAAGTCACAAAAGAAGACGGAACAAAAGAAACTGTAGAAAAAGAACCTGCAAAGAAAAAAGCGAAGATTCTCAAACGTCCAGTTGCATTAAATGATATCCACCCATTATGGACAAAACATCCAAATGACTGTACCGATGAAGAATACAAAGCTTTCTATATGAGAGTATTTAAGGATTACAAAGAGCCATTATTCTGGATTCATCTGAATATGGATTATCCATTTAATCTGAAAGGTATTCTATATTTCCCTAAACTTAATACACAGTATGATCAGATCGAAGGTACAATTAAACTGTACAACAATCAGGTATTTATTGCGGATAACATCAAAGAAGTTATTCCTGAATTCCTTCTTCTCTTAAAGGGTGTGATCGACTGTCCTGATCTTCCTTTAAATGTTTCCAGAAGTGCATTACAGAATGATGGTTTTGTAAAGAAGATCTCTGATTACATCACAAAGAAAGTTGCTGACAAACTTTCCGGCATGTATAAGACTGATAAAGAAAACTATGAAAAATACTGGGATGATATCAATCCATTTATTAAGTTTGGCTGTCTGAAAGACGAAAAGTTCTATGATAAGATGAAGGACTACGTTCTCTTCAAGAATATCGACAACAAATATCTGACTCTTACAGACTGTCTGGAAGAGAATAAAGAACATCATGAAAATACGATCTTCTACGTAACAAATCCTACTGAGCAGAGCCAGTACATCAATATGTTCAAAGAAGAAAAAATGGATGCGGTCGTTCTGGATCAGAATATTGACCAGCCATTTATCACACATCTGGAACAGAAAAATGACAAGCTGAAATTTGCAAGAATCGATACTGATCTTTCTGATACATTTAAAGAGGAAGTATCTGAAGATGAATTAAAGGAAACAACAGAAACTTTACAGACTGTATTTAAGAAGGCCCTCAACAATGACAAGCTTGAGATCAAAGTCGAGAAATTAAAGAATGCTTCTATTTCTTCTATGATCACATTATCCGAACAGAGCAGACGTATGCAGGATATGATGAAGATGTATGGCATGAATGGTATGGACCCATCCATGTTCGGTACAGAAGGACAGACTCTGGTATTAAATGCAAATAATAATCTTGTACAGTATATTGTAAGTCATAAGGAAGCTGAAAATGTAGGAATCTTCTGTGAGCAGCTCTACGACTTGGCTCTTTTAAGCCATGCTCCATTAAATCCAGATCAGATGACAAAATTCATTGCACGTTCGAATGAAATTCTGGATCTGCTTGCAAAATAACAAGGAATGTGTTCATAAATTATTTATGAACTCTCCGAAAAACCATTGTTCTTTTACATTTTTTAGATTATAATAGCTAAGGTGATATGAGATAATCATATCACCTTATATTTTTATGTTTCTCATTTCAGAAACAGGGAAGGTTCTTATATGTCTGAATTAAATTCACGTAACACGAATAGATATGACGATGACATTGAAGATGTCGAACTGAACGACATTTCTTCACCATTCGAATCGCAGACCTCGAAATCAACTGGAAAGAAAAAGCGCAAAAAAGTTACTGTTTGGAGTGAACTTTTAAGCTACGTTATGATTGTAGTTGTTGCCGTGATCATTGCATTTATCTGCAACCGCTTCATCATTGTCAATGCAAAAGTTCCAACTGGTTCCATGAAAGATACCATTTTGGAAGGCGACCGTCTTATTGGATTCCGTCTTTCTTATCTCTTTTCAGATCCACAGCGTGGTGACGTTGTCATTTTCAAATATCCTGATGACGAGACACAGAATTATGTCAAAAGAATCATTGGACTTCCTGGCGATGTGGTAGAAATTTATGATGGCCATGTGTATGTAAATGGCGAACAACTTGATGAGCCATATATTCGTGAACCAATGAATACAACTGGTGAAAAGCTGACATACTTTGTTCCAGCCGGACATTATTTTATGATGGGCGATAACCGGAACAATTCTCTGGATTCCAGATACTGGACCAATACCTTTGTTGCAAAAGATAAAATTCTTGCAAAAGCAGAATTTAAATATTTCAGCGGACATATCACTTTTAAAATGATCAATTAATTTTAACAATACGTTAAAAAAATAATCAACGACCTGCTATTTCCTGCGTTTTCGTTCACAAAGACCGAGATGCTTGCAATGACAGGTCGTTTTTTTATTTATTTGTTTTATTCTGTTCATGTATCTTTCACCGGAATGATATCCGTCTTTTCTGGTCATACTAAGCAGGTACAATGTAATGATTGCCTGTCTGCAGAATCTGTTCACACACAATCATTTGTATAAATCTTTTAATACAGGAGGTTTCCCATATGACCGCACTTGATTGTAACGTTAGTACATGTGGATATAACAGCGACCGTTGCTGCTGCCTTAGTCAGATCGATGTAAAAGGTGGAAAAGCTTCTAAAACAGCAGATACCTGCTGCGGAAGTTATAAGAACGAGTGTAATTGTGCATCCAATTCCGCTGTCAGTCCAAACGGCTGTCTTTCTATATCCTGCGATGTAACGAACTGCGTCTATAACAGCGACTGCAAATGCAGTGCCGATCACATCGACATTTCCGGTAACAGAGCTCAGGATTCCGATCAAACGATCTGCGCAAGCTTTGTAAACGAATAATAAAAATGGAGTCTTTTTTGTTGGCAGACTTAGTAATCATTCCGTCCGCACCAAAAAGGCTCCATTTTTTCTCTATTGACCAGTTGTTCTATAATTTCAATCGACACTGTATTCCTTCCCGCAATACTGCACCATCATTGCATTCATATGGAATATTCTTTTCAAAAGTAAATCCCAGCTTTCTCATGACATTTCCGGAAGCCGGATTTTCCTTTGCATATCTGCCGACTACTTCTGTCAGATGTAATACCTCTTTTGAAAATTTCAATACTCTTTTCATTGCTTCGGTAGTATAACCTTTGCCCCAGAATTTTCTGCCCAGATTATATCCGATTTCCCAACTCTGTACTTCATCTTCATAATATATCAGTGCTGTTCCAATCAGCTCATTTGAATCCTTTGTGACAAGTGCAAACCGATACCAATCGCTAACCTGAATCTGTCCTATTTCGAATCTGATCCACTCCTTCGTCTTTTCCGGATCATTATGACTTGTCCAGAACATATATTTTGCAACTTCTGGATCGCTTTCCCAACACGTAAATACATCTTCTGCATCCGATTTGCGAAACGGCCTTAAGATCAATCTATCTGTCTCTAATACTGGTGTTTCCATTACTACCTCCCTCATAGATAACATCATCCTATGTGTCTGCTGCTCATTTGGTTATAAAAAAACTACGGAATCCACTGCTATGCAGCTTCCTCCGTAGTTCTTTCATAAATATTCTAATCAAGAAATTAAACTCTTGAAAGATATTCGCCTGTTCTTGTATCGATTTTGATTACATCGTTCTGGTTAACGAAAAGTGGAACATAAACTGTAGCGCCAGTTTCAACTGTAGCAGGTTTTGTAGCACCTGTAGCTGTATCACCTTTAACGCCTGGTTCTGTTTCTGTAATCTCAAGTTCAACGAAAAGAGGTGGTTCAATTGCAAATACAATGCCTTTGTGTGAACATAACTTAACCATTTCATTTTCTTTAACAAACTTCAGAGACTCTCCAACATTCTCTTCACCAAGAGCGAGCTGTTCATATGTCTCAGTGTTCATGAAATTGTAAAGATCTCCATCACGATATAAATACTGATATTCTGATCTGTCAATATGCGCCAGTTCAAGCTTTTCAGTTGGTCTGAAAGTCTTCTCCACAACGCCACCACTCTTTATATTCTTTAACTTTGTTCTAACGAACGCAGCACCTTTACCTGGTTTTACATGCTGAAATTCAATAATTGTGTAAATGTTATTGTCCATTTCAACAGTTAATCCGTTTTTAAAATCGCCTGCTTGTACCATATCTTGGTATACCTCCTTGGATATTCTTATAATATTTTATAATAAATGTTCATTTTTCGCAACTACTTTTTTCTGTTGCTTTCTACCAATGCCTCCATTGCATATAAATATCCCTTCAGACCAAGTCCTACAACCTGTCCCATACATACGGGAGCAGTTACAGATACATGACGAAATTCCTCTCTTTTGTGCACATTTGAAATGTGTACTTCGATCTTTGGGATTTCAACAGAAGCAAGTGCGTCACGCAGCGCGTAGCTGTAGTGAGTAAATGCACCCGGATTAATTACGATTCCATCCACCTTTGTGTGATATGCTTCTTGAATCTTGTCGATGATAGCGCCTTCATAGTTACTTTGAAAAACTTCAACATCTATACTCATTTGTTGTGCCTTATCTTTGATCATAGTGACAAGGGTTTCATAGTCTTCGGTACCATAGATACCTTTTTCCCTGATTCCGAGGAAATTAATGTTTGGTCCATTGATAACAAGTATTTTCATAATCATTCTCCATTCTTAAGTCTTCTTATGATATGTCACTTAACTCAATCATCCGGTTTTCAATATGATTGTAGATCTGATCCATTGATTTATCATCGGTATCTGCCACAATATCAGCGATCCCGTTATAGATATCCTCTCTGTCTTCCATCAGTTTTTCAATCTTTGCTTTCATATCTCCACCTGCAAGCAGCGGACGCTTGTTATCATTACTAAGCCTGTAAAGTAGTGTATCCTGTCTTGTTCGAAGATATACCACGTGTCCCAGCTGCTTTAACAGCTGCCTGTTTTCTTTCCTTACCGGCATGCCGCCACCAACGGAAATTACAGCATTTTTAAGTCTGCCGTTCAGCTCTTTGAGTGTTTCTGTTTCAAGCTCACGGAAATATGCTTCGCCATCAGTTGCAAAAATTTCTTTGATCTCTCTTTTTTCCCTGTTCTCAATAAATTCATCCGTATCACAGTAAGTCATTCCTGCATTCTGTGATATCCACTGACCCAGAGTGGTCTTACCACATCCCATGAATCCAATGAGAACAATATTATTGTTCAGACTGCTCAATGATTCCCAGCTCCTTTTTCATCGCTTTGTACACTTCAGTTATCACTTCATCGCTAACTTTCATGTTATTCCACAATTCAAATGCGCTAACGCCCTGGTACAACAGCATTTTCAATCCATTATACGCCTTTTTGTTCTGTTTTTCCACATATTTCATAAATTTTGTCTTAGCTGGGTTATAAATAATGTCGATTCCGACAGAAACCATTTTATAAAAGGCTTCCTCATCAATTACCGCTTCCTCATCATGCGGATGCAGTCCGACACTTGTTGTCTGTATCGTTATGTATTGTCTGCCAGCCAGTTTCTGATATTCTGCCAGTGGCAATGCCTCTGCACAGGGTCTTTTAAATGTCTCATTTACAGCATCCGCAATGTTCTTTGCCTTCTCAACAGTACGATTCAAAATCCAGAGCTTCGCGACCTGCTCCTGTCCACAAAGAAAGGCAATTGCCCTTGCCGCACCACCGGCACCGAGTATGATGACTTCCTGATCTTTTAATGTAATGCCTGCTTCTGTAAGTTCCCTGTGAAATCCAAGGATATCCGTATTATATCCCTTATACCCATCCTTCGTTCTCACCAGTGTATTAACCGCACCAATGCTCCTTGCAATTGGATCGATATCTGTCAGTGTTGAAATAACTGAATTCTTATGGGGTACCGTTACATTTAAGCCCTGAATATTCAATGCATAGGCTCCCTCAACTGCCTTCGCTACATTTTCCTTCTCTACCTGAAAAGTTACGTAAGCCAGCTGTATGTCTTCAAGCTCTGCAATCGTATTATGGATCAGTGGTGATATAGAGTGTCCCACTGGATTTCCGATCAGACCGCATACTCTTGTAGTTCCTTTTATTTCTTTCATATCTGTCCCTACTTTCTGTCAGAATTTTCACTTCTGTCTGCTCTTAACCTGTTCCATTACTTCTGACCGGTCATTGCTCACCAGCCATCTTTTCCTAGTTGCTGCTATAATACATTTTTCCTGCTACTGTTATGATACATTCTTCTGCTATTGCTATGATACATTTTTCTACTACTGTCATGATACATTTTTCTGCTACTTTATGATACATTTTCCTGCTGCCAGTTTCTTCTTACATTCACAGTTCTAATGATCAGTTTTGTTACCATATTCTGTCTGGTCTATATTCTGTCGGTTCTATTTTCAACTGATTACTTTCCTGTTTTCTTTGCCTGTTGCTTTTTATAGAAATGAAGCACAATTCTCTCCAGATAACGTTTCAATACGATCTGAATCTCTTCTTTTTTGTTGATCGGTTTTACCAGAATCGTACGGATCTTTGCTCTGTTCGCTCCCCATACATCGGTAAAAAGCTGGTCTCCAACAAAAAAGGTATTGTCAATTGTCGTCCCCATCATCTGGCACGCCTTCAGATAATTCTTTGTAGAAGGCTTATGGGCATTGCTGACATACATCGTCTTAACCTTTTTTGCGAACGGCTGTACCCTTGGTTCCTGATTATTGGAGATTGCACAGGTCTGGAATCCTATCGCACGCAATTTTTCAAACAGTGCTATCGCACGGTCATCTGCGGGCACTCCATGCTCGACCAGTGTATTATCAATATCAAAGATTATTCCACGGTAACCTTCTCTGTACATTTTTTCAAAATCTATCACATAGGTCGAATCTAGATATTCGCCCGGGTAAAATGTCTGAAACAAAATTCATTCTCTCCCATTACTTTAATTTTTGTTCTTTGGCCTTCCCATTGTTGCCTTTCTTCTTGAAAATGAGACTGCAATCATGCAGCCTCATTTTCAAGAAGAAAGAACAAAAAGAGTCTCTATTTGAGAATCTTTTTAAGTTCATCCATAAATGTATTTACATCCTTGAACTCCCTGTAAACAGATGCAAATCTGACATAGGCCACTGCATCAAGATCTTTGAGCTTGTCCATAACAATTTCACCGATCGAAGTTGTAGGGATCTCTTTTTCTGCCATATTAAAGATCTTAGTTTCAATTTCATCAACAAGTGCATTTATCTCATTCATGGAAACAGGACGTTTGTGGCAGGAACGAACAATCCCGGCCACAAGTTTTTCTCTGTTATATGGCTCTCTGTTGTTATCCTTTTTGATTACCATCATTGGCATCATTTCTACTTTTTCATACGTGGTGAATCTTCTCCCACATTCATCGCACTGACGTCTTCTTCTTATCGAACTGTCGTCTGTCGGTCTGGAATCGATTACTCGCGTATTCTCATTTGCACAATATGGACACTTCAAACTACCACCTCCATATATTTTCTAACTTATTATTTTGCTATCCTGATTGCCCGGGACACTGTAATCATCAGTATTTCCCTGCATCCGGGCTGATAACTCCTTAAGTATAATTTAATATTGGAAAGTGGTCAATAGTTTTATCCGCATTTTATGCACGAAAGCCTCATTTTTCCTGTATTTTTACCTGTTATACACACTTACTTACAATTTTTTCGACACAAACATCCACCAACACGACATCAGGACCAATATTGACAACACTTTTAAATGGGACTACATATTCCACTTCACGTCCCAAAAAACCACATATTCTGGCTGGTCCCGGCACGATCAGTGCAATGACACAACCTGTGCATGGGTCAAAATCAACATCACAGACGAACCCCAGTATTTTACAATCTTTTGTATTGATAACTTCCTTATTTCTGAGCTCACATATCCGCATAATTTCACCTGCATCCGGCTACATAACAGACCTGTAGTACTTTTCTTCTTATGTTATCTTATGCACTCTTTTTATGGGTGTTACACTCCCAGGCGCACGTTTCCTGCACTTGACTATTCTTCCATATAATTGTATATTTTTCATAGTAAATAAAGGAGGAACGTATATCATGATTCCATTAAACCGCAGAATGCACAAAGGTACCAAGTGTCTGGTATTTTCAGCTGTTTCCATTGCACTTGCCTTTGCTGCATCCTACATTAAAATATGGGCCATGCCATGGGGCGGTTCCATTACCCTCTGCAGTATGCTGCTCATTTCGTTAGTAGGGTATTTTTATGGTCCGAAAGCAGGCTTATGCGCCGGACTTGCCTATGGTCTGCTCCAGCTTTTTCAGGATGGCGGCAGTTATATCGTCAATCCATTTCAGGTTCTTTTTGACTACATATTCCCATTTATGTCACTTGGTCTTACCGGATTCTTCTGCAATCGCAAGAACGGACTGATCACTGGATATTTGATTTCGATTCTGGGTCGTCTGTTCTTTGTATCCATCGGTGGCTATCTGTTTTGGATGTCCTATATGCCAGCTAATTTTCCAAAGACGCTCTCTATCGTGTACCCAATTGTCTATAATGGTTCTTATATACTCACAGAAGCTCTTCTGACCATACTTGTGATCTCAGTACCTTCCGTAAGAGATGCGATCATCAATATCAAAAAACTTGCGAACGAATAAATTCTTACTTAAGAAATAACTGTACCGAATCTGCTATTTTTATGCGTATTCGGTACAGTTTTTTTATTTATGAAAGATAGGATCGCATGGATTTCAATGCACATTTTTCCAGTCTGCTGACCTGTGCCTGTGATATCCCCACTTCCTCTGCTACTTCCATCTGGGTTTTCCCCTCAAAGAAACGAAGGGTAATAATATTTTTTTCTCTTTCAGAAAGACGCTTTACAGCCTCTCTGAGGGAGATTTTCTGTATCCAGTTATCTTCGTGGTCCTTTTTGTCACTGACCTGATCCATTACATAAAGGGTATCTCCACCCTCTGAGAAAACAGGTTCATACAGTGACATCGGTGTCTGGATCGCATCCATTGCCATCACTACATCTTCCTTTGACATACCGATCTCTGACGCAATCTCCATAACCGTTGGCTCTTTCTGATTCTTTTTCATCAGATTTTCTTTGGCATAAATTGCTTTGTAGGCCGTATCCCGCAGTGATCTGCTGACACGGATTGAATTGTTATCACGCATATACCTTCTGATTTCACCTATGATCATTGGAACTGCATAGGTTGAAAACTTAACCCCCTGCGTAATATCAAAATTATCAATTGCCTTGATCAGACCTACACAGCCGATCTGAAAAAGATCATCTACATTTTCCCCGTTTCCTGAAAATCTCTGAATTACACTTAAAACCAGTCGTAAATTCCCCTTAATATACAATTCTCTTGCCTTCTTATCTCCTTTTAGTACCCTTTTAAATAATTCCTCCTTTTCATCATTTTTAAGAAGCGGCAAAGTTGCTGTATTAACTCCACAAATCTCTACTTTATAGACAGCCATCAGTTAACCTCCTCGAAAAAAATTCTACAAGTTAATGATTGCCCTCTGCGTCATATTTATACTGTTATAAGTTTCCATTTCCACTCTTAAGTGATGTCCTTATGGACTCCTCACCGCAGTTTTTCTGTAGTTTCAATAAGATTCAATTTTTTTCATTAGAAATAATTTCCTGTTTGCCCTATATTATAGGCAGGCATTAAATTGTGTGAAAAACTTACACAAATCAAAAGCATGTTTCTTTGTAAATCTATAAATTAAGGGAGGTAACTATGAACTATACAAATCCAATAATCCCCGGCTATCATCCGGATCCAAGCATCTGCCGTGTTGGAAATGACTTTTATCTGGTCAATTCTTCGTTTGAATTTTTTCCAGGTGTACCAATTTACCACAGTACAAATCTTGTTAACTGGGAACTGATCGGACACTGTTTGACAAGAAGGACACAACTGGAACTTGATGGATGCCGAAATTCCGGAGGTATCTATGCACCGACTATCCGGTATCATAATGGGTGTTTCTATATGATCACGACCAATGTGACAGACCGTGGAAATTTCATTGTACATACCAGGGATATTTACGGGGAATGGTCAGATCCTGTCTGGATCGATCAAGGTGGTATTGATCCATCCCTGTTCTGGGATGAAAATGATGTCTGCTACTACTGTTCTACCGGAAGAATTGATGGCGTACGTGGAATTGTCGCATTTCAGATCGACCCGGACGCTGGAACCATTCTTTCCGAGAAGAAAATCATCAGTCAGGGATGTGGTGGACAGTGCGCCGAGGGTCCCCACATTTACAAAAAAGATGGTTTTTACTACCTAATGATTGCCGAAGGTGGAACCGAGTATGCACATAGAGAGACGATACAGCGTTCAGCGAGCGTATGGGGCCCATATACGCCTTGTCCACACAATCCCATATTGTCGCATAAGGAATACAAAAAAAGCGAAATACAAGCCACTGGGCACGCTGACATCGTAGATGATAAAAACGGAAACTGGTGGATGGTATTTCTGGGCATCAGGCGTTTCAGCCATGCTCTGCTACATAATCTTGGGCGGGAAACTTTCCTTGCTCCTGTAACCTGGAATCAGGATGGCTGGCCTCTGGTCGGCAACAGTCAAAATGGCACTGTAGAACTGCAGATGAATGGTCCGCTTCCAGAAGAACCGCTTCCAGTCCACCATGATCTTACCTGGAACTTTTCCAGTGGTGAACTGGATCCACACTTTTTCTTTACGCGCAATCCCGATCCTACTCGATTTCATATCGATGGCAAAAACAGACAATGCATTTTAAATGGCAGTCCTATTACGATCAACGAACCCGGTGCTTCTCCTGTCATTCTGAGTATTCCACAGCCACAGTTCACTACAACATTACAGACAAGTCTGTCCATTGAACAATCAGATGCTGCCCGGTGCGGTATTTGCGCTTATTACAACAATGATTACCACTATGATATTTATATTGGCAATGACAATGGCCAGAAATTTATTGGTTTTTATAAACATATACACGATTTGGGTGTGGAGCTAAAAAGAATTCCACTTCCAGCCACATGCAAGGGCAAAGTCGATTTTAAGAACATAACCGACCGGGTAAATTATCAGTTCTACTATCGTATTTCGACTGAGGGCATGGCAGACTCGACATATATCTTGATTGGTGCTGGTGATAATGCCGGACTTAGCACGGAAGGAACACGTACTATGACATTCACAGGTACGCTTTTCTCTCTATTTGCAGAAAATGGAACTGGTGTATTTCTGGATCAGATCGAATTAAAAATCAACCCGGACGTCAATTACAAATTGTAGGATCCTGAATTTATCCATTTATTCACATCTATCTTATCAAAAAGAGCGGTATTACAGAGATTATTCTCTGCATTACCGCTCTTTTTATCAGTATTTATATTTATATACCTATAATATTTATATACCTATAATCTATTCTGGTCGATGAATTACTTTACTGCCTGGAATGCCTCATCAAGATCTTCAATAATATCCTGAATATTTTCTGTACCGATGGACAGACGAATCGTATTTGGCTTAATTCCCTGTTCTGCAAGTTCTTTTTCATTGAGCTCTGCATGTGTTGTAGAAGCTGGATGAATAACAAGAGACTTTACATCTGCCACATTGGCAAGAAGTGAAAACAGCTGCAGATGATCGATAAATTCCTGCGCTTTTTTCGCATCCCCTTTGATTTCGAATGTGAAAATAGAGCCACCACCATTTGGAAAATATTTGTGGTAAAGACGCTGCTGTTCCGGATCCTGTGAAACTGCTGGATGATTGATTTTTTCAACCAGTGGCTGTTTTGAAAGGAAATCAATTACTTTTAAAGTATTTTCTACGTGACGTTCTACTCTTAGTGACAATGTCTCCAGTCCCTGCAGGAAGATAAAGGAATGGATAGGTGAGAGTGTAGCACCTGTATCACGAAGCAGAATTGCTCTGATTCTTGTTACAAATGCAGCTGGACCTGCTGCGTCAGCAAAACTGATGCCATGATAACTTGGATTTGGCTGAGTCAGCTGTGGGAACTTGCCTGATGCTTTCCAGTCGAACTTACCACTGTCAACGATAACGCCGCCAATTGTTGTACCGTGTCCACCGATGAACTTCGTTGCAGAATGTACTACGATATCAGCTCCATATTCAATTGGTCTGATCAGATAAGGTGTTCCAAATGTGTTATCAATGACCAGTGGAATCTGATGTGCATGGGCGATCTTAGCAATTGCCTCGATATCAACCACTTCAGAATTTGGATTCCCCAGTGTTTCTATGTAGAGTGCTTTTGTATTTTCTTGAATTGCATTTTCAAATGCCTGTGGATCGAGTGGATCAACAAATGTTGTTGTAATACCATAATCAACAAGTGTATGTGCCAGAAGGTTGTATGTTCCACCATAAATATTTTTTGCTGCTACGATGTGATCTCCATTAATTGCAAGATTTTCTATTGTATATGAAACTGCTGCCGCACCAGAACCGACTGCCAATGCTGCCACACCACCTTCAAGTGCTGCGATTCTCTGCTCAAATACATCTTCTGTTGGGTTTGTCAGTCTTCCATAAATATTTCCTGCATCTCTCAGTCCGAAACGGTCTGCTGCATGTGCAGAATTGTGAAATACATAGGATGATGTCTGATAAATTGGTACTGCTCTTGCGTCTGTTACTGCATCCGGTGTTTCCTGTCCTACGTGAATCTGTTTGGTCTCAAATCTGTAACTTCTCTCTTTGCTCATAATAAATACCTCCGCTTTTCTATTATTAGTTTTCCTATGTTTATAGTAGGATTAAATTGTTTACTTGTTTGCTTCTGTTATTATATTACCAGATTCTTCTAAAAGGTGTTAATTCAGGAAACTGATAGCCTGTTATAAATTCCAATCTATAACCAACGAGATGCTCTAACTTTACAAATACCAGGTACCATTCCTACATATGGCACGGTTCTTCTATCACCTGTTAATAAAAAAAGACCATCCCGAAGGATGGTCCTATTAAATATTGCTATCATTCTAACTTGCTATATATGTAACTTTCTAAAATTCGATAAGTCTCTTTTACGCGTAAGATTTTTGTTCTACGACTCCTGAAGTGGAATCATAACCAGATTGTTCGGTTTGGAAATCTTGATTTCTCTGCCATTCATAACAATCAGACCTTTTTCAAAATGAATCGTAAAATCAGTTACTGTATTTCCATTGTGATTCATACTGAGAATATGTTTCCCATCAGGGAAAAACTTAACATATTTTGGATAATCCCCACTCAATGGTAGCGAGGAGATCAGCGTCAGCTTTCCGCTCTCTTTATCGACACGGTACATTGTCAGGGTATTATCACCTGCATTTGAGCAAACCAGATTATTGCCATCTGGTGAAAATGCAATGTCCGTAGCAGCACTATTGATCCTGTGCTCTCTTCTAAGCGTAAAGATGTTCTGAATAAATTCAAAACGATTCTTGTCGTCCTCTTTATTGTAAGCATAAACGTTAATAAAATTCTTCAATTCACAGACAACATAAGCAAATCTTCCATCCGGACTGAATTTGATTTCCTTTGGTGCGGATTCCAGCTGGGAACGGATAATATCATGTAATTTCAGTTTTCCCGTCTCATGATCGAACTTATAAAGTTTGATCTGATCAATTCCAAGGTCGCAGACACACAATACTTCTTCATCCGGTGTCAGTGTTGCACAGCTGACGTGTGGACGAAAATTACGTTCTGCAATACTTCCGATTCCTTTATGGAAGACTGCATCGGTGATCTCGCCGATGCTGCCGTCTTTATTCAGGCTCATTACCGTGATCTTGCCATCGTGGTATCCCGAAATAAAAATATGTGTATTCGCTTTTGTAACTGACAGATGACAGCCTCTCATACCATTGATACTTTTCACGTTGAGCTGCTTCAGATCGCCATCCGGCTGAATGGCAAATGCTGCAACACCTTCATCACAAATCGAATAAAGATACTTGTGATCAGCGGATACTGTGACATAGGAAGGATTGTTGATCACGACCTCTTTTTTCGGTATGATTCTTCCCTTTTCCACATCCACATCAAAAATATGAATCCCCTTACTTGTCTCATGCGTGTACGTTCCTGCATAAGCGATATATTTCTTTTCCATAATAAACCTCCATTCCTCAAAAGAACGATTTATTTTGCAAATCTTTCTGACTGCTGGTTAATTAATTCCAAATCATCAAAATAATTAATTCTCATCTTGTCCTTTACATCACGTAAAGTCTGGGCAGCAACCTTCTCTGCTTCAATACTGCCTTTTCTGAGAATATGATAAACTTCAGGAATATCTTTTTCATATTCTTTTCTTCTTGCTCTGATTGGTTCCAGTTCTTCCTGCAGAACATTATTTAAGAACTTCTTGACCTTAACATCCCCAAGTCCACCACGTTTGTAATGATCTTTCAGTTCGTCAAGACATGCATAATCCTTTAAATATTCCTCAAAGTGTTCTGGTCTACTAAATGCATCAAGATAAGTAAATACAGTATTTCCTTCGATCTTACCAGGATCTTCGACTCTGATATGTTCAGGATCTGTATACATGCTCATGATCTTCTTCTTTACATCTTCTGGTGTATCAGAAAGATAGATACAGTTGCCAAGTGACTTGCTCATCTTTGCCTTTCCATCGATACCTGGCAGTCTTAAACATGCTTTGTTATCTGGAAGGAGAACTTCTGGCTCTACAAGTGCTTCTCCATACACATTATTGAATTTTCTAACGATTTCCTTTGTCTGCTCGATCATAGGAAGCTGATCTTCACCAACTGGAACAGTTGTTGCCTTAAATGCTGTGATATCAGCGGCCTGGCTGATTGGATACGTAAAGAATCCAACTGGAATGCTTGCTTCGAAATTTCTTTGATGTATTTCAGATTTTACTGTAGGATTTCTCTGTAATCTTGATACAGTAACAAGATTCATATAGTAGAATGACAATTCTGTCAGTTCTGGAATCTGTGACTGGATAAAGAGTGTTGATTTTGTAGGATCGAGTCCACATGAAAGGTAATCAAGTGCGACCTCGATAATATTCTGACGTACTTTTTCTGGATTATCTGCATTATCTGTCAGTGCCTGTGCATCTGCGATCATAATGTAGATTTTATCATATTCTCCTGAATTCTGGAGTTCCACTCTTCTTTTCAGTGAACCAACGTAGTGTCCAACATGTAATCTTCCTGTAGGTCTGTCTCCTGTAAGTATAATTTTAGACATTTTCATCCTCCATCTATCTGTTTTTTTCTATTTGATATTTTTACCTGTTATACCATTTATAAACGAACTGGTCTTTTTGTTCCTGTCTTTCAGGCCACAGTCAAACCAGCCAGACACATACAAAAATGTGTCGGAAAGCCAGTAAAATACACTGTTATCTCTCAATCATTAATAATAACATAATTTTTTTAAAATAACAATTGAGAATTGGGACAAAAGATAGTAGAATAGAAAAGGTAATTGAAAATGAATTACAAATCTAACTTCATTCAGGACTTACCAAAATCATTATACTGGAGGTATTCCCATGAAACACTTACTCAGTCCACTCGACATGTCTGTTGAGGAACTCGATAAACTACTCAATCTGGCTGATGATATTGCGGCTAACCCGCAGAAATACAATCATCGCTGTGATGGAAAGAAACTTGCCACTCTGTTCTATGAGCCAAGTACCCGTACCCGACTCAGTTTTGAAGCCGCAATGTTAAATCTTGGCGGTTCTGTTCTTGGTTTTTCTTCTGCTGATTCTAGTTCAGCTGCAAAAGGAGAAAGCGTATCCGACACAATTCGTGTTATTTCCTGTTATGCAGATATATGTGCCATGAGACATCCGAAAGAAGGTGCTCCAATGGTCGCAGCAAGTAAATCTACTATCCCGGTTATCAACGCAGGTGATGGTGGACATCAGCATCCAACACAGACTCTTACAGATTTAATGACAATCCGCTCTTTACGTGGAGAACTTGGTAATCTTACCATTGGTCTCTGTGGCGATTTAAAATTCGGACGTACTGTCCATTCTCTTATTAATTCCCTGATTCGTTATCCTAATGTTAAATTCGTATTAATCTCTCCAAAAGAACTTCGTATTCCGGACTATATTCGTGAAGATGTCCTTGACGAGAACCACATTGAATATAAAGAAGTTGAAAAACTTGAAGAAGTCATGCCTGAACTGAATATTCTTTATATGACTCGTGTACAGAAGGAACGTTTCTTTAATGAAGAAGAATATCTCAGAATGAAGAATTTCTATATTCTTAATGAAGAAAAAATGCAGCTTGCAAAACCTGATATGTACGTACTTCATCCACTTCCTCGTGTAAATGAAATTTCTGTTGAAGTCGATGACGATCCACGTGCTGCTTATTTCAAACAGGTACAAAATGGTGTTTATGTCAGAATGGCTCTTATCCTGACACTGCTCGGTCTTGACCAATAAGACTAAAAAGGAAAACTATCCCTGCATTTTGGGGGTTCATCTTATATATTGTTACAGACAGGTAACGGAATGGAGGAAAAATGCTTAACGTAGGACAATTAAATGAGGGTTTTGTACTGGATCATATCGAAGCAGGCAAAAGCATGCAGATCTATCATTACCTCGGACTCGATAAACTTGACTGCTGCGTTGCCATTATTAAAAACGCCCGCAGTAATAAAATGGGAAAAAAAGATATTATTAAAATAGAAGGTGGTCTTGATCTTGTAGATCTTGATATTTTAGGTTTTATCGATCATAACATTACCGTAAATATCATCAAAGATGGTGAGATTTGTGAGAAGAAACCTCTTTCTCTGCCAAAGGTCATCACAAATGTAATCAGATGTAAGAATCCTCGTTGTATCACTTCCATCGAACAGGAATTAGACAATGTCTTTATTCTGACTGATGAAGAAAAACAGGTCTACAGATGTAAGTACTGTGAAGAAAAATATAATAAATAATGTTGTGTAAGGTTATCATTCATAACACAAAAGATCGTATATAACATAATGTATCAAGCGATTGAAAACCGGTGTATGGGAATTCTTCCCTTCACTGGTTTTTTTCTTTTCGCTTTTTATGTGCAATAAAAAAACTCCGCATCAGCGAAGTAAGTAATAAAAAAGGAATGAGCAGAACTATAAGCCGGGTTATGTATCTGATGATCATCTATCTAGACCTGCTGTTGCCAACAGGTTCGAGCGACCTACCTAAAAACACGGCGGGCTACCGTATTGTTTTTTATTTGGTCTTGCTTCGGATGGGGTTTACATCTGCCCCTGTTGTTACCAACAGAGCGGTAGTCTCTTACACTGCCTTTCCACCCTTACCATTGCTGGCGGTTTGTTTCTGTTGCACTAGCCTTGGAGTCGCCTCCACCGGACGTTATCCGGCATCCTGCCCTATGAAGCCCGGACTTTCCTCACCTGCGGCCTTTCGGCACTTGCAGCTGCGATCATCTGTTCTACTCATTCCTTTATATTCAATTATATCCTGTCCGAATTTAATCAAGCTTTTGCATTATACCGTACTTCTGATAAATTTACAAGCTTTTTTTAAATTCTTCCATTATCATGTAATGCCTGGTATACAACAATCTTAAATCTATCAAGATCATTGATCCCCACGAAACGGCATCCATAAACCTTTTCTGTACTGTCTTTTTCAGCATTTACACGGACGATCTGAACGACAGCTTCAAACTTTTCACCGTTTTTCAGCTCAATATTCATATCATATCCAGTAACATTGCGATCCAGTTCTTTTTCAGTTGAAAATGCGATTCCATCTTCAGAAATGTTCTGTAACTGTACTTCAAATGCTTCCGTTGCCTGAACATCTGAAATTTTTCTAAGTGAAACGGTTACATCTATATCTGTTCTTTTTGATTTTCTTTGCTCTATACCCATTATTGCACCCTCCTGTATTTAAAATCCAACGACTTTGTTATGTATATGTCGTTTTATAAGAGTTCTAGTCTCTTGTTGTTGTATTTTGTACTCTTATATATAATTTACCAGTAAATGTGACAATAGTAAATACAGAATTTATATTTGTTCGCCCATTTTCAGGATGCCTGTCCATTCTAATGAATGAACATGGCATCTCCAAATGAGAAGAATCTATATCTGTCACCAACAGCGACTTTATATGCATTCAAAATATTTTCTCTGCCCGCAAGCGCAGATACCAACATGACCAGAGTAGATTCTGGTAAATGGAAGTTCGTGATCAGACAGTCAATTGCCTTAAATTTATATCCTGGATAAATAAAGATTTCTGTCCATCCGCTAGCAGCTTTCATTGTTCCATCTTCTGCCGCAACAGATTCCAGTGTTCTACAGCTTGTAGTACCGACCGCGATAACTCTTCCGCCATTCTTTCTGGCGTTGTTGATCATATCGGCTGCTTCCTGTGTTACCACATAGAACTCTGAGTGCATATGGTGGTCCAGAATATTATCTTCCTTTACAGGACGGAATGTACCAAGTCCTACATGCAGTGTTACACTGGCAATATTCACACCCTTTGCCTTAATTGCTTCCAGAAGTTCCTTGGTAAAATGCAGTCCGGCCGTTGGAGCTGCAGCTGAGCCTTCATGTTTTGCATAAACGGTCTGGTAACGGTTTCTATCCTTAAGTTTATGTGTAATATAAGGAGGCAGTGGCATCTGTCCAAGTTCATCCAGAATTTCTTCAAATATTCCATCATAAGAGAACTGGATCAGACGATCCCCTTCTTCTACGATATCAATGACTTTACCGATCAGTTTGCCATTACCAAATGAGATTTCAGCACCAACTCTTGCCTTTTTCCCTGGTTTTACAAGTACTTCCCACACATCTTTGACATCCGGACGTCTCTTTAAAAGCAGTACTTCGATTGTAGCACCCGTATCTTTCTTTTCTCCGATCAGTCTTGCCGGGATTACCTTGGTATCATTGATTACCAAGCAGTCATTTGGCTGCAGGTAATCGATGATATCTTTAAATATTTTGTGTTCTATTGCTCCTGTTTCCTTATCAAGAACCATCATTCTTGAGCTGGAACGATCCGTTAATGGATCCTGAGCGATCAGCTCTTCCGGGAGCTCGTAATAAAAATCATGTTTTTCCATCATAACAATTAATGCCTTCCTAAATTAATTTATCACCGATTCTTAGTGGAATGCAGGCCTAAAGAATTATTTTCTTAATTCAATGCCCATATCACCAAGATCTTTCAGTATCTTATCCATTATAGCATTAATATCTTTATCTTCAAGTGTTCTGTCTTTTGCTCTGAAAGAAATTGTATATGCTACTGATTTATAACCATCCTTGATCTGTGAACCTTCATAGATATCAAACAGTTTGTAACTTTCCAGAAGCTTGCCGCCTCTCTTTTCAATAACTGCTTCAATGCTGCCAACAAGAATTGATTTTGGCATTACCATACTAATATCTCTTGATACAGCTGGATATTTTGCAATACCTTCGTATTTTCTGTCAAATGTAGCAAGTGCTACGACTTTTGGCATATCCAGAACTGCAACATATGCTTTTTCGCCGATTCCATAAGTATCAGCAACATCAGGATGAACTTCACCAAGATATCCGATCACATCACCGTCATATACTACATTTGCCTGTCTGCCTGGATGCAGATAAGATTTACCAGCATTTGGATCATAAGAAGGTTTCATCTTTAAACCAGCTTTTTCAAGGAATTCTTCAATAACACCCTTCATTGTGAAGAAATCTCCTTCTCCAAAGAATCCAAGTGTGAACTGCATTCTTTCATCTGGAAGTTCTGTAATTGGTACCTGTTTTGGAATATAAATATTACCAAGTTCATATAATCTTACATTTTTATTTCTTCTGTTATAGTTCGTTGCGAGTGATGTCAGCATACCATTTAATGAAGTTGTTCTCATAATACTGAAATCTTCTCCAAGTGGATTTGAGATCACAACACATTTTCTCATATCAGAATCTTCTGGAAGACGTAATTTATCAAATACCTTAGGACTTTCAAATGAGTAAGTCATACCCTGTGAGAAACCACAGAATTCTGCAATGTCCTGTGCAACTTTTTCGATTCTTTCCTTAAAACTGAGTTTTCCTGTTGTAGCTTCTCCTGTAGGAAGTGTTGTAGGAATATTATCATATCCAAAGAATCTTGCTACTTCTTCTGCAAGATCCGCACATCTGTGAAGATCCTGTCTGAATGTAGGTGCGATTACTTCTTTTGTTGCTTCATCATAACCAAGATCAATTGTCTTAAAATAGCCAAGCATTTCTTCTGCAGGAATGTTTGTTCCAAGTAATTTATTGATTTTGTCTGGTTCAAATGCGACTCTGACTTCCTGACGTTTTTCAGGATATACATCTACCATACCACCAACAACTTCACCAGCACCCAGTTCTTCGATCAGCTGACATGCTCTGTTAATTGCTTCTTCTGCATTATTAGGATCAAGGCCTTTTTCAAATTTTGCGGAGGCATCTGTTCTAAGACCGAGTTTCTTACCTGACAAACGGATATTCGTTCCATCAAAGCATGCTGCTTCAAAAAGGATCGTCTTAACGTCATCTGTGATCATAGAATTTTCACCACCCATGATACCAGCGATACCAACAGCTTTTTCTGCATCATTGATCATCAAAATAGAAGAATCGAGCTTTCTTGTCTGGCCATCAAGTGTAACAAATTCCTGATTGTCCTGTGCTCTTTTTACAACGATCTTCTTGCCTGCGATCGTATCAAAATCATAAGCATGCATTGGCTGACCATATTCCTGCATAACATAATTTGTAATATCAACGATATTGTTAATTGGTCTGATTCCGCAAGATGCAAGTCTTCTCTGCATCCATTCTGGTGATGGCGCAAGCTTGATATTTTTTACCATTCTGGCTGTATATCTAGGACAAAGATCTGTTGCCTGTACTTCCGCTGTTACATAATCATTAACGTCTTCGCTGTTTCCAGTCTTTGTAACAACTGGTGGGATGAATTTCTTTCTAAATGTAGCTGCAACTTCTCTTGCTACACCAATTACGCTGAAACAATCTACTCTGTTCGATGTGATTTCATATTCAAATACCGCATCATGAAGACCAAGATATGCAATACAGTCACTGCCGATTACTGCGTCATCCTTTAAAATGTAAAGACCTTCTTCAGGTGCATCTGGATAAAATTCTTTCGAAGAACCAAGTTCTTCAATTGAACACATCATTCCGTTTGAAGGAACTCCTCTTAATTTACCCTTTTTGATTTTGATTCCGCCTGGTGTCTTACTTCCATCATGACCACCTGCCACACGTCCACCATCCAGTACTACTGGTACTTTTGCGCCTTCAAATACATTTGGTGCACCGGTTACGATCTGAATTGTTTCTGTTCCTATATTTACCTGACAGATAACAAGCTTATCTGCATCAGGGTGTTTTTCAATTTTTGTTACCTGACCAACCACGATATTTTCGAGGTCAGCATCAAATGCTTCATATCCTTCTACTTTTGTTCCTGATAATGTCATTGCATCCATGTATTCCTGATTTGTCACATCCAGATCAGGTACATATGCTTTAATCCATGATATTGATGTATTCATAATTTCCTCCTTAGGCGCATTTTGCGCAAATCAATCTTTTTCAATCGTTCTAATTTTATTTATTCTATTTCCGGTCTGTTGCACTTTTCAATTAGAACTGTTTTAAGAATCTGATATCATTTTCATACAGAAGACGCATATCATCGATTTCATATTTTAATAATGCAATTCTTTCAAGACCAACACCAAAAGCAAATCCTTTGTATTCTTCAGGATCAATATGGCTCATTTCAAGTACATGTGGGTGAACCATACCGCAGCCAAGGATTTCGATCCATCCTTCCCCTTTACACATTCTGCAGCCTTTACCGCCACATTTAAAACATGTAACATCCATTTCTGCACTTGGTTCTGTAAATGGGAAATGATGAGGTCTGAATTTAACCTTTGTATCTTCACCAAAAAGTTCTTTTGCGAACTGTGCAAGTGTACCCTTTAAATCTGCAAATGTAATATCCTTATCAATTACAAGACCTTCGATCTGGTGGAAAGATGGAGAATGTGTTGCATCAACTTCATCAGATCTGAATGCACGGCCTGGTGCGATCATTCTGATTGGAAGATGTCCTTTTTCCATTTCACGTACCTGAATAGATGAAGTCTGTGTTCTAAGTACGATCTTGTCATTGATGTAGAAAGTATCCTGTTCATCTTTTGCAGGATGATTTGCAGGAATATTTAATGCTTCAAAGTTATAGTAATCATATTCTACTTCCGGACCTTCTACAACTTCATAACCCATACCAACAAAGATTCTTTCTACTTCTTCCTGTGCAATTGTATTTGGATGACGATGGCCAACGTTGTTCTTTTTTGCAGGAAGTGTTACATCGATGATTTCATTCTTCATCTGCACTTCTCTTTTCTTTCTTGCAAGATCTTTTTTTGCATTTTCAAGAACTTCTTCGATTGCCTGTCTTGTCTCGTTTACGATCTGACCGACCTGTGGTCTGTCTTCAGGAGCGATATCCTTCATTCCCTTTAATACTTCAGTCAGTTCCCCTTTTTTACCTAAAATAGAAACTTTAATATCATTCAGTTTTTCAAGAGAATCAGATTCATTGATCTGGGCAAGTGCCTTTTCTCTTATGCTTTTCAATCTTTCTTTCATCACATATTCCTCCTATATATTCTTAAACGTGATTTCTGCCAGGCAGGCGTACACATACTTTATGAATGGTCCCAGAACATAAAAAAATCCGCCCCAAAAAGGGACGGATCAAATATTCAAACCGTGGTACCACCCTAGTTCCTGCAAAATAAAACAGGCACTCAGATCTGCGTAACGTGCAAAAACGTTATCCTCTACTATCATTTCAAAGATACTGCTCCAGTGCGAATTTCAATGATCATCTGAACTAATGGAAGCTTTCAGCCCGTGACTTCCAATCTCTGCTAGAAAATAATCATCTGGCTTGATATTACCGATCTATCAAGACACCTTCATGGCATTTCAGTTATAAAACTATTTCTCATTTTACCATACATTTATAATTTTTCAAGTAGTAATTTTAATTCTGAGTCTGCTCTGTATCCAAAATGTCCACATATTTCAAGGTATCTATCGTAAATGTGGAGTCCGGTGCGATCTGAATGATCGTTGCACCTCGCTGTTCTGTTTCATCTTCTATGCCGGGATAGGCAGTATAGTCAATAGATTTACCATACACGATTTCTAATCCTTTGTAACACAGGGCATAGTCATTCACGTGGTCATGTCCGACAAAGATCGCCTTTGTACTGCCCAGATCCATAACTCTGCCAAACAACTGGCTTTCCGTGGACGAGCAGCCGACCGCTTCTCTCTTATCACCGAACTGACAGGTGACATCTTCATTTCCATCCTGGTAGAGATTCCATAATGTATCGAACTCTTCCAGCGGAATATGGAAGAATAACATCGAGCTGACTGTTTTGTCACTGGCAGAATACTGTTCCACCTGCTTCTGATACCATGCTACCTGATCATCATGAATGTAGTCATAATCATTAACTCCGGATTCCTTTTGCTTATCATATTGCTCCGTTCCGGAGTCCAGTGAAACTAACATTGTATTCACAGTTTTATTTTGGTTGCGCAGTATAAATGTTCCGTTGGAATATCCATGAATCGCTGCATTAGCTGGATACATCAATAGTGTATCGGATGCAGATAACATATGGTCTATTTCTGATGAGGAGTACGCATCAAAAAAGCAGTGATCATGGTTACCAAATGTCCAGATCCATGGAATTCCTATCTGGTCCATTAATTTTACAAGTGTGTCAAGTGCAAGTTTATTGTCCTCCTGCGGTGTACCCGGCATACCAAATACAAGATCACCGGTCATAACGATCAGATCGGGCTGCTGATTTTGCACTAGTTTGTATACCGTAGTAATTGCTTTGATATCTTTGTCATAATTTGCCTCTGAGCCACTGATATGCACATCTGTCAGCTGTAGGACCTTAAATGTATCATCCGCGCTGCTCATTGCATAATTTCCAAAATCATCTCTGGAGATACTCAGTTTACGATGTTCTACCGGAGCAAGCATTGAAATATACTGGTCTCTTGGAATACTGACCACATCGGCATTAATCTTGTAGATTCTGGCAATTGGCCAGACATTGGAAGCAAGTATGACTGTGGCTAGGAACACAGATACATACCTCCATTTTTTCAACCTGTTTCTAAACACGAAGCATCGGTCCTCTCTGTTTTATCATTCATCATCCGATTCATTTCATCAGATTCCAGAGCTTTCTGTCATGCTCTGGGCTTAGATAGATCTGTTTCTTCCGACTCCTTTTAAAACGGAACCCTTTCATTTTGGCACTGCGCTGCCATTTTTTTGCTGTTTGACTTTAGACTTATAACCTAACTCTTAGAGCTCAGGTTACTTTAACGGTACTAGGCTTTTCCGTGTAGTAAAAAAGATACACTTTCAGCTTCCCGCTTTCCGTGTACCTTTTCTAAGTCCATAACTGTGAATGTGTTCTTAATAAAACTGATAACTGGTTTAATGATTATTTCTACTTTCATAATGTTCTATTATGTCCAGAACCTCTTTTGTATATTCTGGTCTCGCTGACATTACATTTTTTACATTCTGTTTTGCATCTTCTATTTTGCTGTTATTATAGTCGATCTGTGATCTTAACTTCTGTCTGCGCATAGAAAGCGTATGTCTGACTTCCACCATTTCTTTCTGATTGATCAGAGCTTTGATCTGTGATAACCAGATATTTGGATCATAAAGCCCAAGTCCACGCAAAATTAGCATCAGATTTTTATCTTTTTCATCAAGCTCAGATGTAATAGCATTCATTTTTCTTTTTTCATTTTTCATCTCCAGATAGATTTCATACTGGCGACTCAGATCATAGGAACTCTTAATTTTGTATTTTGCATATTCATAATCAAGGGTGTTCGCACTATTAATATATTTGATTTTTGTCTTATTCAGCAGATTCATTGCACGATTCAGTTTATTTTCTGTCACTATGACTTCACGCTCTGTTGCTTTGAGCACTGCGAATAACCCAAGTGCAATTGCTGCTGCCAGTCCGATCACAATCATAAATGGCACTTCATTTTGTTCTTCCATTGAAAAACTGGCCACAATAAATATTCCAAAGACAACTGCCAGAAATACCACTGCTAGTTTGGAAATTTTTTCTATCACTGACTGTTTTTTTACCAGATCCCTTGCATCATATCGTAGGGACATCCGCTCGCCCTCAAGGATTCTCAGATCTTTTCGTACCGTTTCAAAATAAGATTCCGTATTCTGAAGATTGACCAGTGCATTCGGCATTGAAGGTTCTAATTGTTCCATTCTATAGTAAGCGTGATTTGATAATTTATTTTCTGTCGACTGAAAGATCCTTCTGTCCACTGTAAGTTCATTGATTGAATCCGCAAGCGTTTTAATATTTGTTGCAATATTTTCAGGTGCCGTCTCAATCAGCTGAATATCTGAAAAATAGGAAGTTACCACGGAATATTCTTCTTTTGCAAGATCAATGTTCCTTGTTGCCTCTTCCATTATATCGCACTGACTCTTGATATATTTGCCGACATCATCCCTGCTGTATCCCTGCAGCGATGATTTATCAGGTTCTTTTCCAACTTTTAATATAGCACGGTCTTCTTTTTCCTGTGCCTGATCTTCCTCAAAAAGGTCCTCTTCCTGAAACCCTTTATCGCCTACCCGTTCTACTTCACTGAATAGGTCTTCATCCGGTATCTTATCCTGAGACGAAGAATCATCATACATAAAATCTTCAAGATTCTCATAATCAAGAAATTCTAATCCTTTGTTCTTTTTCTTCTTAAATAAACCCATTTTTCTCCATTCTGCCTCATTTTTTACAGGAACTTACGGTACTCATGTTTCCAGGATTCCAATAATCCTTCCAGACTGTCATAATACTGTCCTACCATTCCGTTCTGCTTTAGCTGATGAATTTTTTCCAGATTCTTATACTCCTCTGTGTATAAAGCCTGATTCATATTTTTTTCTATTTCATCTTTCACAGATTCCAATATCTCTGCATCTTCTACCAAAACTGCTGCATCTGTATTGCCTGCTTTGGTTGTATTTTCTTGCGCCAGTTTATACATTTCGCGGGCTGCAAGTGCCATACGGTGTGATTCCTCATGTTGTCCGACCCGATACGCTTCTTCGAAATATTTCACAGCGTGATCGAAGGCGAACATGCTCGCACATGCTACCCCCATATTATGCCATACTTTTGCATAAAAGAGTCCTGATAGTGAAGGATCTTTCTTCCCTGTCAGTATTTGTTTGTAATCCTGCATTGCCTTCAGATAACAGCGATTCTTTAGGTAGGAATCTGCTCTTGCACAAATTCTCTCGTATACATTCTGTGTGTTCAGCGTATCCAACACGTCACTGATCGATGCGATCTCCTGCGCGCTGTAAATTCCACTGTATTTTAACACAGCAATCACTATTTCGGCCAGTCCTGCCCGAATCTTTATCATTTTTTCAATGGTATCTGCCAGTTTTTTAACTTTCAGTTCCTCTCTTAAGAACGAAAGGAACTGCTCACTGCCAAACTCATCACCCAGCAGATAGACATTATGAAACATATAATAAGCCAGTTCTTCAAGCGTATAGATCCGAAGGTCAATAGCCTGTAGCAGCAATGGCTTTCCAATATGTGTCTTTTTGCAGCCAATCAGACCGCACTTCTTTCTGAGTGGATATTCTGCATCTTCAAATGATATACGCCTGATCATTTTTCTCTCGGGTATTGCAGAATAATTTAATTCAATCTTCTGCCTAATTGTCTTTTGGGTTGCCTGCTCGAACTCTCCGAACCCAAGGTCCGTCACTGTCAGATATCCAAAGAATTCATTTTCAGCCTCAAAGTTTATACGCACTCTCATTGAGCGATCGTTTCTGCATGGAAATCCATCCAGTATAATGTGTTCAAAATATTCTTTTCCATCTTCAAATGGCAATAATCTAAGCACAATATCCTGTGCGGATTCCACAAGGAACTCGCCTTCATAGACAGCATTATACCAGCTGGTCCCCGGTTTTACCATTGACAGAAGTCTGTTCGTACCGACCTCATTGACCACAAGATCAAGCCCTGTTGTGATCATATTTCTTCCACCGAACGCAAGTGTTCTCACATCTTCAATGCCCGCTTTTTTGGCTGCCTGACAGCAGGCACCTTTTGCATACAGATTCTGTCCCGCAAATACCCGGCGATGATTGCAAATAAACGCGATGAAATTCTCCGGGAGTTCCACATCATCAAAAAATTCTCCTGTCAGATAGATCGTTGAAATCTTCTTACTGTTCAACAGCTCTTTTGCCAGCCTTGTCAGAAACTCATCCGCTGTGGTCAGCGATTTTTCCCCTCTGATCACAGGACACAGCGCAATATCCACATGTTTCTGGTATTCCTCTGTTATGATATCCGAATGATTGATATTGGATAAATGCAGTTCATCTGAATAAAATCCTTTTTTGTTAAAATCAAACAGCAGTGTCCCACCGCTCCACATTTCTTTTTTTCTGTTAAAGGCATAGCAGGCATAACTCTCATTATGAGTAATAAATGCCACATCACAATAACCTGCCTTCTCAAGGATTCCACCGATGATACTGGCACGCTCCTTGTTAAAGTCATCCATTGTAATACAGATCGTCTGCAGTTTTTCTATCCCGGTCACCGTTCTGACTGCTGTAAGAAGCAGCTGAAGCAGTTTTTTGATCTGCATCAGTTTTTCTGTTTCATCCATGGAAAAAATAGCATCCAGGCTGTATTCATTATCATGTAACAGAGAGCCATCTGGAAATTCAACCGATGTCATCTCCCTGCTTTCTCTGTCATAGTAACAGATCTGAGAGGTGTCATTTGCAAGATCGATTCCAGTTATCAAAGCTTTTTTCGTATCCATGTCCATCACCTGACTCCTTCTTTCTTATTCCTTTACATTTTTTCATCGGTCAGTTATTACATCGGTTTAAATATGTTACCAACAACATAATCCTGTACACAATATCCATGCATTAGTTTCTTTAACGTCTGAATATCGTCCATTTCACTACTTGTAAGCATGTCATTGATGTAGTCATATCTATCCGGAATTTCATTCTGCTCCACATTATTGCATACAATTCTGTATTCCTTCTTCTGTTCTGACTCTTCTGCTGCTTCATCTATAATATGGTAACTACATTCTTCTCCATAAAAAAGACTGACCGCTTCCACATGAATCCCCTCAAAGATCTCAGGCATATTTTTTCTGGTCTCTTCTCCATTGTCATCGATCTGATATGAAATTGTGACTTCTGTTTTCGGTCTTGTACGATATTCAATCATTGTCTTACCTGACAATGTGACCGGCATTCTGATCCTGCCTTTCAGCAATTCAAAAAATCGGAACAGATAACCGTTTCTGACGAGCTGTTCTATTTCCTCTTCCATCAGTTTCTTTAATTCTGGTGTGATTTCCTTTTTTTCTGCCTGGAACCTTAACCATGCGAACCGGCATACAACTGGAAGTTCTTCCTTGTAAGAAATCTTCTCTTCAAGGATCTGCATCATTTTTTCATCCGGCTGTTCTGCCTTGACAAAATACTGATAGGAACAATAGGTCAGACACGCATTAATAAGTTCTTCCCGACCACCCTGCACATAGTATGTATGGAAGATTCCTGTTATCTGCTCTGGTTTTTCCCCTGTGAACAGAAGCTGCGCCAGGACTCTTTCCAGAAGATCACTGACCGGTATTTCATAGTCTGCCGCTTTTGACAGTATTGTTTTCATGACTATAGTGCTGTCATTATATCCTTCTGCCAGATATGCAAGCAGTTTTGCATCATATTTATTGTGTACAAATGCAAAATAACACATCTGCATCACCAGATAGTTATAGTTGCCCTCCAGCTGATCGATCATCTTGCCAGCCAGGCGCATTACTTTCTTTGGAGGAATCTTCTCGAACCCATAGCTAATGACCAGATCATAAGCTTCCTCATACATTTCATTTGCAATACAAAGTTCTGTCAGTTTGGCTGCATCATCACCAGTCAGTGCCGAACTATCGAGCTGTGCAAACCGCTGCACGAACTCCTGCATATGTTCTCCATCCGCATAATATTCAATAATATGATGAATAATTTCCTGTTTATAACATTTTTCTATTTCCTTATTATCCAGTAGCAATTTCTGAACTGCACCCTGATAACAAAATGATTTCTGATAGCTGAAATTCTTCTCACACAGATACATGGCAAGATACAGATGGTTTCTGTTACAGTCGAACAGCATTTGTACAAAACTACGATCTTCGAACATTGGCGTAACAGAATATGCAACATCCACGCTGTATTCTCCTTTCGTATTTTCAAAAGCAAGAAATACATTTTCTGTGTAGAACGGAATAAATGCCTGCCCATCCTCAAGTGGAATTCTTCTGATTGTTACATTTTCCTTGTGCTTGACAACGCAGTATTTCTGATCTGGGTCTTCACATACGATTCTCGCAGAAAATGTAATATCTGCAATTGCATCCGCAGAATCTCCATTGATTAATGAACGGTCCCACACATCCCGGTATATTATGCCAAGATGTTCACTTTTTCTGCCTTTATGCAACTGGTCGAGTGCAAATAATTCGATCTGTTTATGATAACTTGCATAGGTCTGTTCATCCTTTTCCCTGTTCGTAATGATATTTGCATACAGATATGCCTTCTTTTCAAAGCTTAACTGGCTGTTATAAGCAAAATACATCAATACGATCTTTGGTAACGGCTCCATTTTAGCTTCGTCCACAGACATCATATAGAACTCATATAATCTCGTGATTCGAAGCCCTTTCTGAATACTCTTGTCGTAAATGGAGAAGTACTGTTTTCCATATAATTCATCTCTGATCATACAGGTACACAAAAGGTTCAGCATTTTGTCAGATTCATACTTTTCATAGATCAGGTGCAGAATCTTTAGCTGCGGACGGGTAACTGTCTTTGCATTGGCAAACAGTTCTGCGATCTGTGTTGCCAGCTTTTCTGTAATCAGATCGTTCTTACAGCCAAAATGAATCACCTGCATTTCAAATCCGTTTAAGACCCGTAAAAGCATTGGTTGTGCATTAAAGATCTGACACGCCTCAAAATACATGACCGGACTGTTACAGCCTCTATGGAACTGCGCCTTGATTCTTGCCAGCTTAATACTTGCATTTCTGTCAAATTCCTCATCTGTGTAAAACAACATCCAGAGGATCTGCCAGTAATCGTCCCCATTTTCATAGTGCTTTCTGAGAATTTTTACGATATCCCGGGATGTCTGTGGATCTTTTTTGTACAGAGAATCCACATACATATAATAACAGTAGAGTTTTGCATCGCTGCACATATTGGACATTACCTGATCTTTCACATGATCAAGGAGCCATTTACAATTTTCCCGTCTTCCCTGTGCCAGATAGACCTGCGCATCAAAAAGCTTCCATACCAGATTGTCTTCCTCAAGAGAAATACATCTGGTCAGAATCTTGTGCATTTTCTCAGCCCAATCCTGTGCCTTAATTGTTCCAAGACGAAAATCAAGATATCCACGGATGACCTGACTGAGCAGTTTCTGCTTTTCTAGTCTGTGTGGATCCCTATACTGCCGTTTGTCCAGTATTCCGACAGAATAGCTGTCCGCTTCAATACTAAATTCCAACTGCTGTACCGGTGTCTTGATCCGAATTCTGCCAAAGTTATGACCAATATGCATTCTGCTCTTATCCAATACATAACTAAGCACAAAGGTATTTCCTGAAAATTGCTCCGTGGTAACATGTGTCTTTTCGAGTTGGATAAAATCCGCATCTGCCTCTACTTCAAACTCAAGATAGCCCCAGGTACTGCTTGTAATCTGTATGGTATCGCTAAAAGCATCTGAAAAATCTTCATATTTTTTCTTGTCCTGCTCTAACTGCAGTCTGACCGGACTTTTCTTTTTGACTGCGATCAGGAACTGTTCCATTGCCTTCCGAACATTCTTTTCTCTTACGAGAACTGTATATATATTGCGGACATTCAGATCATTCCTGATAAATATATCCGCAAAATCCTCTTGCACAAATATTTTTTGTGCTTCCTCCGGTGCTTTTTGCACAAGATTGGCAAAATGGAACAGATTGCTCACTTTACCAAGTGATGTTTCCAGACTGCGATAAGCATTTATAAATGTGTAAGGGACCTGAAACTCACCTGCTGTGCAAACAATGGTAAATATTCCTTCTGCCTTCTCCTGCGGCTGCATTCCATTTAAATCCACCTGGTATGTCACTTCTGTTCTGACAGCTGAAAAATCAGTCTGAAAGACTGTAACACGGCTGTTGCTGGAATAGACAAATCCCTGCAGGGATTCTTCTCCCTGGAGCACAAAACTACCATGATAGATTGTTCCCGTTGGTATTTCCTGATTAATTTTCGTTTCGGATATATGTAGAACCGGCTTGTCGAAGTACACTTCGCCTTTTGCCAGTTTTTCAATTCGCTTTTTCATTGTGTGAATCCCCACCTTTTATTTTTGAAAAATACTCTTGAATCTTTTTTTCATACCCAATTTCCGTTGGCTCATAAAACTTTGTCCCCACTAGTTCATCCGGTAAATACTGCTGCTCAACATAGTGGTTCGGAAAATCATGAGAATACAGATAGCCGACTCCACGTCCGAGCTTTGACGCACTTTTATAATGTGTATCCCGCAAATGTGCTGGTATTGATGCCATTTTTTCATTTTTTACCGTTTCAAGCGCCTGATTGATTGCCTTATAGGACGCATTGCTCTTTGGTGCACTTGCCACATAAGTGACTGCCTGTGCCAGCGTGATCCTTGCTTCTGGCATTCCGATCCGTTCCACTGCCTGTGCTGCCGCCATTGCGACAACAAGTGCCTGCGGATCTGCATTTCCGACGTCCTCGCTCGCACAGATCACGATTCTTCTTGCAATGAACTTGATATCTTCTCCTGCAAAAAGCATTCTTGCCAGATAATAAATGGCCGCATCGGGATCAGATCCTCTCATGCTCTTTATAAATGCAGAAATCGTATCATAGTGATTGTCACCAGTTTTATCATACTTCATAACACGCTTCTGAATGCATTCTTCTACTACCTCGAGCGTAATATGAATCTGTCCATCTTCTCCTTTTGGAGTAGTCAAAATTGCGAGTTCCACTGCATTTAAAGCACTTCTTGCATCGCCATCCGACATATTTGCAAGAAAATCGGCAGCCTCATCATCCATGATCGCTCCCATGGCACCCATACCTTTTTCTGTATCGTAAACTGCCCTATGGATCAATTCTTTGATATCTGCATCTTCAAGTGGTTTTAACTCGAAGATCATAGATCTGGAAATCAAAGCGCCATTGACCTCAAAATACGGATTTTCAGTTGTCGCACCAATTAAGATGACCGTACCATCTTCAACAAATGGAAGCAGATAATCCTGCTGTCCCTTGTTGAACCGGTGAATTTCATCTACGAACAAAATAGTCTTCTTGCCGTACATTCCACGATTGTTACGTGCTTTTTCCACGACCTCTTCCATATCTTTCTTTCCCGCCACCGTTGCATTGATCTGACAGAATTCCGCACTGGTCGTATTGGCAATGACTTTTGCCAGTGTTGTCTTACCGGTTCCCGGCGGACCATAAAATATAACAGAACTGATCTTATCCGCACTGATTGCCCTGTATAATAACTTGTCCTTTCCAATGATATGCTTCTGACCTACCACCTCATCCAGCGTTGTTGGTCGCAGTCTAGATGCAAGTGGTGACTCATTTTTCATTGTATTTTCTCTCATATAATCAAATAAATCCATGATAAACTCCTTTACAGCTTTCCTGAATTCACGTTTTCTCTTCTCTGCGTTAAAGACGCTTCATCAAAAAACATATACTATAATTGTACCATTTTTATTTCTGTACTTCCACCCCCTTATCTGCTATTTTCGTAATCTCGAACGTATTTTCACAGAATTTTCACTATTGAACTTGTAACTTAAAATCGAGTGGATTATACTATACCCAGCAAATAGATATTTAATAAGAAAACATATGCGTTCGATACGCAGAAATGGAGATAAATTTATGCCAAGTATTGCAACCCACTATCTGTTTGGTGAGGATGTCTACCGTCAGATTGATCACAAATGTATCCAGCACATTGGATTATCAGAAGGTGCATTCCGCCTCGGTCTGCAAGGTCCAGACATTTTTTTCTATGATGCCATTCATACACTTTTTGCAGGCCATGACCAGATTGGCAGTAAAATGCATCGGGAACGAACTGATCTGTATTTTTACCATTTTATTCAGTACATGAAACAGAACCATCTGGCAAAGAACAGTACCCTGCGTGCATATTTCTATGGAATTCTCTGTCATTACTGTCTGGACAGTCACGCTCATCCCTTTATTTACAGCATGACTGAGCAGCATATAGATGGAAAAGCTGGCAAACAGCTCTCACTTTCACTGCACTGTCAGCTTGAATCCAACATTGATGAGCAGCTTTATTTTGAACATCATCAGGAACGGATCTGCAAAAGAAAACGCAGTGATTTTATGGACCTGGATAAAAAGGAGATTGCAAGCATTTCTCCTGCGATTGCGCAGGCGGTCTCAGATACTTATAAATGTGATATTTCCTCCGGGTATATTAAAGGAACGATCAGAAGAGGCCGTTTCTTCAATGCGCTCCTGCAGGACAGTACCGGATTAAAAAAGAAGTTATTTGGTCAGCTCGAATTTATGATATTAAAAAATCATATTGTAACGAGCCTGATGTTTCACAAGAAAGTTCCAGTAGGCGATTTTCGGAACCTGGAACATCAGACCTGGCATATTCCTTTTGACAACAGTAGCTCAAAAAAATCTTTTGATGATCTGTATGCAAATGCACTTTCAGAAGCTGTCAAGCTCATTAACATGGCCGATGACGTTTTTGATGGCAATACAGCCATCTCTCTTTTCATCTCTGAAACAAAGGGAAAATCCTATCACACAGGTGCCTCCTGGCGCTTGTCCCAACAGGACTGATACATTTTTCAAGTACTAAAAGAAATTATAAATAAAGAAAGCCAGTGCCGGAACATCGTTTTGTACCAACCTCCAATCGTTAGATTTTTAGGTCTAACTTTTGGGGAGCGGTACATTTTTCTCCGCGCACTGGCTTTTTTCTTAGTATTTCATGATTTCAACATCCATTATCTCCTGTTGCCTTAGTTTGCTTTTGTGGTTGCCTGAGCAGTTGCCTTTTCAGTCTGTTTCTGCGTTGCCTGGCTGGCCGCCTGCGCTGCAGTTTCCTGTTTTTGCGTTTCTGCCTGCGTCACTGCCGTCTGGGCCGAATCCTGCTGTGGTGCAGCTGTTGCGGCATTTGGCTGGACTTCCGGCTCACTTACTGGTTCTGTAGCGGTCTCCTGTGTGGCATTTTGATCCTGTCCGGTGTTCTCACTACCCTCTTTTACAAAATATGCATCGATTATCTTCTTTAAAGAATCCATAAATGTTGCTTTTCTGATTGTCTCTGAAGCAATAATATCCACCGCTCCAATTTCATTGCCGTTCAAGCTGTAGACAATCTGTCCGACCACATCTCCTTTTTGCACCGGTGCCGCCAGATCAGGATTCATCCGAATTTCTGAAGTAATATCCCCATCTTTGAACTGGGTGAGGCTCATATATTTAAATGTAGATGCATACTGACAGGCCAATGAATCCTTTACGCCACCAGTCAGTGGAACGGTTGGAATCTGCGGTGGATTTTCATCTGTATAGACACTACACATTCCATAACCATAATTTAAAAGGCTGATCGCATCTGAAAATCTGGTCTTTGAATTAGGTGCTGCCATAACGACAGCGATCAGTTCAATATCATCTTTCTTCGCTGTAGCAGACAGACAGCATTTTGCAAGTCCGGTGGATCCGGTTTTTAATCCTGTTGCGTACTCATACTGTCTGATCAGTTTATTGGTGTTACTGAGTTCAAATTCTGTTTCTCCCTTTTTGGTTACATGGGTAATCGTATCCATCCAGATGCAGGAGTAATTGTGGATCTGCGGATACTTCGTGATCAGTTCCCTGGACATCAGCGCTACATCTCTTGCTGTTGTCATATGTCCATCAACGTCCAGACCACAGCAGTTCACAAAATGCGTGTTATTCATGCCAAGTCCTGCTGCCCTCTCGTTCATTTTCTCTACAAATGTTCCTTCACTCCCCCAGATATATTCTGCCATTGCCACAACTGCATCATTTGCACTCGCAACCGAAATACATTTGATCATGGTATCTACCGTCTGTTTTTCTCCAACTTCCAGAAATACCTGGCTTCCGCCCATGGATGCCGCATAATCCGACACCATAACTTCATCCTCCAGATTTATCTTCCCACTATCCAGTGCATCAAAAATCAGTATTAGGGACATGATTTTTGTAATGCTGGCAGGATGCAGGGACTCATCTGCATTTTTCTCATAGATCACACTACCGGTAGATGCCTCCATCAGTATCACTGAAGGTGACTCTACATCCGGTTCAGCAGCCTTACAATATGTAGTATCAGCCAGCAGGACTGGCATCATCATTAAAAGACAACATATGACTGCCAGTAGTTTCCGTAAATATCCTTTCCACTTCAAAGCGTTCACCCCTACCTATTTACTACTATCATTTTAGTATTCTGATAATGAAAATATGTCATTTGTTTCTATGTTCCTTCCATAAAAATACATTTCTTCATGAAATATTGCATCTTGCATAATAGCTGTATTTCATATAGAATAGAAAAGTATGACATTAAAGATAGAAAGTGTTTGGAAGTAATTTAAGAAAGGATTATATTATGGAAGCAACATTTTGGGCACTACTGCCACCCGTCATCGCCATTATCCTGGCTTTGATGACGAAAGAAGTTTACATTTCCCTTTTAGTGGGAATTCTATCCGGTGCGCTGCTTTACTGCGGATTCAATCCTGTAGCAGCCGTCGAGACTACATTCGATATTATGGGAGGCAAGATCGGAGATAACACTAACATTCTGATTTTTCTTGTCCTGCTCGGTATCCTTGTAGCACTTATCACAAAATCAGGCGCATCCAGAGCATATGGTAACTGGGCAGCTAAAACGATCAAATCAAGACGAGGTGCATTGATTGCGACCAGTCTTCTTGGTTCACTGATTTTCGTAGATGATTATTTCAACTGTCTGACAGTTGGTACTGTTATGCATCCCGTAACAGATAAATATAAGATTTCAAGAGCAAAGCTCGCTTACATCATAGATGCAACAGCAGCTCCAATCTGTATCATCGCTCCAATTTCCAGCTGGGCTGCAGCTGTAGGTTCCTCTTTACCAGAAGGAAGTGGCATTGATGGTTTTTCATTATTCTTAAAGACCATCCCATTTAACCTCTATGCATTACTGACAATCGTATTCATGCTTTTCATTATGATTACAGGAATCGATTTTTCAAGCATGGTAAAGTATGAAAAAGATCACACATCCAGCCATGCAGAACAGGGTTCTGGCGATGATGAGATCCTTGTTATTGGTAACGGTAAAGTAAAAGATTTGATTCTTCCTATTTTAGTTCTGATTCTTTCCTGTGTAGCTGCAATGGCTTACACTGGTGGTATCATGAAAGGTGCATCTCTGGTAGAAGCATTTGCTAACTGCGAGAGTGCAAAGAGCCTTGTTCTTGGTTCATTCTTTACTTTATTATTCACATTTGTGCTGTATTTACCACGAAAGATCATTACATTTACAGAGTTTTGCGAAAGTCTTGCTCAGGGATTTAAATCCATGACTCCAGCAATTATGATTCTCTGTCTTGCTTGGACACTTTCCGGAATCTGCAGTGCTGACTACCTGAACATTGGTGGATTCGTAAGTTCAATTGTAAGTGAAAGTACAGGTATTACTGTTCTTCTTCCAGGATTATTCTTCGTAATATCTCTTGGCCTTGCATTTGCAACCGGTACATCATGGGGAACATTTGGTATCCTGATTCCTATTGCTGTTGCAGTATTCTCAGGAAATAACTCAATGCTTGTTATCTGTGTTTCAGCTATTCTTTCCGGTGCTGTCTGCGGAGATCACATCTCTCCTATCTCAGATACCACAATCCTTGCATCAACTGGTGCACGCTGTAAACACATTGATCACGTTACGACACAGATTCCATATGCACTCTGCGTTGCAGCTTGCTGTGTAATCGGACATGTTGTTGCTGGTCTTACTTCAAACGGATGGATTGGAACACTCACAGGTTTCGTATGTCTCGTTATTGAACTCGTATACATCTGGTTCAAATATGGTAACAAACGTAAGAACGTAGCTTAATCGATCATACATACAGATATAAAAAAGGCCGCATCCTTGGATGTGGCCTTTCTTTTACGAAATTTGAAATGTGTTTTTTTAGTTAAGGATAAATTATATTTCTTTTTGCTGTTTCTTTTGTTTTCTTCTCTTCAGAACTTCTGCAATACCAAGTCCAGCACCTGCACTTACGAATACTGCGATCCATACAGCAGCGTTATTCTTATCGCCTGTATCGACCTGATCTGTTGTTGACACTGCCTCTGCATCATCCTCTGATGCCACTGCAGTTTCTGTTCCGTCTGTTCCATCATCAGTCGCCGTTATATCAGTATTTGTCTGTGTTCCAGTTGTCTGTGATCCACTGTTCTGACTATTCTGGCCATTTTGTATTGTACCATTTGTTCCATCCTGACTGGCTACTGATTTTACAAGTGCAAATGTGCCGAGCTGAGATGTTGTAAATGTATATGTGCCATCTTCATTAGTTGCTGTAACATTTGTAGCTGTTCCAGTCTCGTCTACATAATAAATAGAAAGACCTGATGTTGCATTTGGAATCTTCACTGTATATTCCATGCCTGTCATTTCCTGTCCACCTGGCATCTGTTGTCCACCTTCTGCGCCTGGTATACCTGGCTGTGTCTGTCCTTCTGCCTGTGAACCTGTTTCTTGTTGTGCTGACTGTGTCTGGCCTTCTGGCTGTGTTCCCGTCTGCCCTGGCTGTGTCTGACTGCCTGTCTGTGTTTCTGCCTGCTCTGGCTGTGCCTGACTACCTGTCTGTGTCTCTACCTGACCCAGCTGCGCCTGACTGCCTGTCTGCGTCTGTCCCGGCTGTACCTGACTGCCTGTCTGTGATTCTGTCTGACCTGCCTGACCTGGCTGCGCCTGACTGGCTGTCTGTGTTCCAGGGATCTGTGCTGTGCTCTGGGAAGACTGCTCACCTGTTGTATCGCCCTGTGTTCCCACTGTTTCACTTTGTCCTGGCTGTTCTGCCCCTGATGTTGCAGACTGGCCTGGCTGCTGTGTTCCAGTTGTTCCACTCTGTCCCGGCTGATCACCCTGCTGTCCGGATGGAAGTTCCATACCATTCTGTTCTGGCATTGTGATCTGGATCTGATAAAGTGCCTCCAGTGTCTGTGTATCCAATGCACCAGATACCTGCTCGTATGTCTCTCCTTCTGTAAGCTGTGTTACATTCAGCGTTGCATTTTGTGGGAAAGGCCCTGTGACACTGATTCCTGTCGTCTCATCGCTCAATGTAGAGGACTGGCCCATATCTCCAGGCTGCTGTCCTCCCTGGCCACCACCTCCTGGGGTACCACCGCCACCGCCAACACAATCTCCCATGGAGCTCAAGTTCAGGTCTGTGGTAACTGTTTCTGTATTACCAGCGAGCTGCTGCAATACAGCCTGTGTTCTCAATGAAATCAGTTCTTCCAGATTTGTAGCTGCCGTCTGATACTGACTCACTGTATAAAATGCTGTCGGATCACTGCTGTAACTTTCTGTCAGTGCAGTTCTGTAAGATTCGATCACCGATGCAAAGTTTCCCTGTGCATAAGTTACCTGATCCGATGTCGTACCACCTTCTGATGCAATAATACATACATCATTCATATACTGTTCATACAGTTGCTTATAATCGTCATTCTGTAACAATACATTTAACAATGGTCGTTCAGAAAGAGATACATTCAGAACCGGGTTATAGATATCGAAATTAATCATCGACTCTGCGTCCCCAACTCCATATGCACCAAACGAATAATTATAATCCCATGGGAACACGGTTGCATAGCCACTTTCACTCATATACAGCCCATAGTTCTGCATTTTTTCTGACTGGTAACTATCAAGGTTGACCAGATACGTATTTACTGCAAAATACCGTAGGATCTCATCGACATTCATAATGGATTCCAGCTGTTCTTTGTATTCCGCTGTATTGCAATCCGTAGTATTGCTCAGTGTATTCAGCGTCTTCATCCATTTAAATACAGTCGGCAGCATATCTACAACATCTGCAAGAGTATCTTCATCATTTTCCCATAATCCATTGTACTGATAGAGTGGATTGGATGAATCTGTTGGATAATCTGTTGTATCAAAAACAAATTCTCCATCTACCAGATACTGATCAAGTGCATCATCATAGACCAGATCTCCGCCTGCGGACTCTGGTTTGACAAAGAAGTCGCTCTTTTCCTGCAGTGTTCTCTGTGTCAGCGCACTATCGATAGATTCGACCATCATATAAACGCCCCAGAATTCTCCATTGACATAGAGATTTACAAGACAATATTCCGGAGTTGGAATTCCCATCTCTGTCATCATCTGATAGGAAAGATATTCCTTCATCAAAGTGGAATCTCCGTAAATGTTATTGAAACTTACCTTGGAAAGGCCATAGAAATTCTGTGTATCACTGTACCCATTCTTAGCTTTGATATATTTACCAAAGTTGACCGAAAAGCTGAATCGATCGCTGTCTGAGCTCCAGATTGATGAAAGTGTCAGATTTCCTTTTGTTTTCATTCCGGCATACTGTACTGTTTCGGAACCGATTGTTACACTATTTGTCAACACTGTTGGTGTATCGATTGCGTTCTGCAACATATAATTCCAGTTATTTTCATCGATGTCAATATTGACGTCCTGGATCTGCGTCTGATCAAACAGTTTACTATATTCACCCTTCTTCGCTTTGGCCTGCGTATCCGTATTGACATCATAGTCTTCCGGGATATCCGCTTCCGTCTTTAGCATGTCCTCAGTCACTGTCTCGTCTGAACCATGCGAATAGGAGGTCTGTGAACTATTCGGCCCACCTCCCTGCATTTCCGCCGCAAGTGTGGTAACATTGCATGTCCATGGCAATACAATCACCACAGACATACAGGCGGCTGCAATTCTTTTTAAATTCATATTCAGTCTCCATTTCCTGCGCGATTCTCATGCGCATTTTTTTACAATGGACTCATAAATGTTATGTCCATTCTATTTTCTGTCTCACTATCCATTATAAAAAAGAAACTGAAATTAAACTGAAATCACAAAAAAGCCATAATCGTATGCTTAAATAATTACATTAATAAAATATTTTCAGCCCAAAAATCATCTGGAGGATGATTTTTTTATGCCATGAGCGAATTTCTGAGAGGAGTATAGAAATGAATGTATTAATAGTAGAGGATGAACGCAGGCTTGCCGATGCACTGGATGAAATCCTGTCTGCAAAAAAATATATGATCGACACCGTATACGACGGTGCCAGTGGATATGAATATGCTACCCTGAAACAATATGACGTCATTATTCTGGATGTTATGCTTCCTATTATGAATGGATTTACTGTTGCAAGAAAATTACGTGGACACAATAACAATGTTCCTGTTCTGATGTTGACTGCAAAAGATTCTGTTACCGATAAAGTCACTGGATTAAATAGTGGTGCCGATGATTATATGACTAAGCCATTTTCACCAGACGAGCTGCTTGCCAGAATTAACGCACTGACACGACGTCACGGTGACATCCATCTGGAAGAACTGACCTACGCCGATCTGACTCTGAATCTTCTGACTGCCGAGCTTTCCAGCCACGATGACAGCGTTCAGCTCTGTTACAAAGAATTTGAGATTCTCAAACGACTAATGCTCAACCCCAATGCAACCATCACCAAAGAACTTTTGCTTGAAAGCGTATGGGGCTGTGAATCCAATGCCGAAGCAAACAATGTGGAAGCCTATATATCCTTCCTCAGGAAGAAACTTACCTTCCTGCGTTCCTCGACCCAGATCAAAACAATACGTAAACTTGGATATCATCTTGAATCCACTGATCTGACATAAATTCTGACACAGTCAGGCACCAAAATATCCAGAACGGAGAACACTATGATAAAAAAATTAAGAAAAAAATTTATAATTACAAATATGATCCTGGTCAGTGCTGTCTTTGTCTGCGTCTTCATTGCCGTTAGCATTTATCAGTATTCCCATTTAAAAACCGAACTCACAAAATCCTTAAAAGATGTTCTGATGCGAAGCAGTACACAGACTCAGACAATCCCAGAATCACCAATTCCTGCAGGGCCACAATATGCCCCTGCGATCCTTCCTGATGCGGTTACAAATACGTCTGATACTACAGATGGTGAATCCACAGTTTCAACTTCGAATGTCGAAACTCTGGATCTGCCTTCTGCAATGTCTTCCGCTTCCGGTGCTCATTCGGATGATGCTTCCGATTCGCCTTCTGACGGTGCTCCCGATTCATCTTCTGATGGTACTTCCTATTCGACTTCTGACGGTGTTGCCGATTCGACTTCTGAAGTTCCTGCCAGAATTTCAGCCGATTCATCTTCTGATATACCTTCTGATGTGCCATCTAATGTACCTTCTGACGAATCAAATGCCCCTGATTCTGCAAAAACACCAGTACAGAACCAGACCTTTACGGCCGACTTTGTGGTCACCTACAACCGCTCGTCCAAAGAATTTACCGTTGATGAAAATAACTCTGCCTATACTGATGAAGAAATCCAGGCAATCTTTGACTCGATTGATTGTTCCGCCGGCACAAAGGGCACCACACAGACGCCTTCCCTTTACTACTATATTGACGCGAACCATGACTACTATCACATTGCATTTGCAAATGCGAGTTACATCTATGAATCCATGTTGAATTTTTTTGCTGTAGCTATTCTGGTCGGAGCCATCAGCCTCATCTTTTTCCTGATGATCAGCATTTTTATCTCCAACCTTGCCATTAAACCAATCAAAAAAACATGGGATGCCCAGCAACAATTTGTTGCCGATGCCTCCCATGAATTAAAGACGCCACTGACTGTTATTATGGCGGACCTTGATATCCTTACTACTCATACACAGGATACCATAGCCTCCCAGCAGAAATGGATTCAGAGTGCTAGAGAAGAAAGTACCCATATGAGCAAACTTATTGAAAATCTGCTCTTTCTTGCAAAAAATGAAAACAGAGAACAAGCCGGAACATTTACAAATGTTGCCCTGGATCAGCTACTTCATAAATGTATCCTGCACTATGAGGTTCTTGCATTCGAGTCCAACATTCAGGTCCGGACCAACATTGAAGATTCCATCTTTATGAAAGGAGATGCGACTCAGCTTTTACAGCTTTTTATGATTCTCATAGACAATGCCTTAAAATACTGCACAACTGAATCCTCTCCTGACCGCTGTATTGACATTACACTACGCAAAAGCAAATCTCATATCCTCTTTCAGGTACACAATACCGGAACTGTCATTCCAAAAGAAAAATTACCATTTCTGTTCGAACGGTTTTATCAAGTCGATGAATCTCACACGAACAGTGCTGCTAACGGATATGGGCTCGGACTTGCCATTGCAAAAAGCATTACTGAACGCCATTCAGGAACCATTCAGGCCCACAGCAGCATACAGAACGGAACGACATTTGCAGTACAATTTTAAAATACATTTGTGTTGCAATTTGTGCTGTAGCATCTGCTACAATCTATGCATCAATCTGCGCTGTAACGTGCGCCACAATCTATACTTAGATCTGTACTGTAATATGTACTGCAGATAACTTTCCATAATATCTGCAGTACTATGAAATCTTTATTCCTTTTCTCTTTTCTCTCGGTCTCCTAATACTCTTTTCTTTCAACAATGGCAGCTGATATAAAATAAGAAATGAAAAGAAATACGATTGCAATAGCTGGTGCGATCCAATGCAGATTTTCTATAATTCTTGTCACGAAATCCTGGTTCATAAACTCAACAAACGAATTAAGATCCATGAAATTCTTGCAGAGCAGTACCAGTAAAAATGGAATCAGAACTATTCCAAACAACCCTATTCTTGCTTTTTCCACGCCCATCTTATAGATCAGCGGAAACATGATGGATGAGAGAACTATTCCCATAGACACAAGTACCATCATAACCTGTAAATTTCCACTATCCGCAGAACTTTCAATCAGATTGCTGGCAGGAATAATAATGACCGTAATTATAACAGCAAGTAAAAGTGTTTCCAGATATCTCACAGCTACCGCCATCTTATTGCTCACTGGCAAAATTGCTGTATATTTATCAAAATGTCCTTTTTCATCATACCCAAAGACTCCAAAGCAAAGTGCAATATTTATAAATAGCCCCGCAAAAGCCAGAAAAGATACATTTTTATCTGCTATTGCAATGACGAAATAAAAAATAATGAGCAATCCTAGTATTTTAAACTGTTTTTTTACTGTATAGAGATCTTTCAGAATCAGTCCTAACATAACTTTTCCCCCTTTATAACGAATAACATAATATCTTCAAGTGTTGCTTTATCGAAAGTATGTGAACCTGATATCTCTGCTCTTTTTACAAGCGCTTCAACTCCAAATTTGTTCTTTCGGAAGCTTACGACTGCATTCTTTGGCTGCTGCATAAGTTCTGTCTGTGAACATTTCAGGATTACATACTCTTCCATCAGCACATCTTTTTCCTGCATCAGAACTACTTTTCCGTCATGGATAAAAGTAATATAATCACAGATCTTTTCAAGATCACTCACAATATGAGAAGAAAGAAGAATTGAATTTTCTTCATTCTGAATAAATTCCATAAAAACATCCAGAATACTATCCCTTACGATTGGATCCAGACCGCTCGTCGCCTCATCCAGGATCAACAACTTGGGATTATGGGATAGTGCAACTGAAATTGCAAGTTTCATCTTCATTCCTCTGGAGAACTGTTTATAACTCTTTTTTTCCGGAATCATAAAACGGCTCAGATAACTTTGATATGCATTGTCATCCCATTGCTTGTAAATTTTTCGGAAGGATTTTCCGATGTCAGAAGCCGTCAGTTCTTCCGGGAAACATCCTTCATCAAAAACAACTCCTATATCTTCAAAAAGTGCTTTTTTCTTTCCAACTTTGGTTCTTCCAAGCACCTCAACATTTCCACTATCCTTACGGATCAGATCGAGGATGATTTTGATCGTGGTGGATTTTCCTGCCCCGTTCTCTCCGATCAGCCCCATGATACAGCCTTTCGGTAATTTAAAACTGACGTCTTCCAGTTGGAAACCGTTGTATTTTTTACTAACATGATCTACTACAATACTATTTTCATTATACATAATCCGTTTCCTTTCCCTCTTCAGGTTCCAATATTTAAGTACAACTAACGTGTTGTTACTCCATTAATAAATGAAGCATCTCAATTAATTCCTGTTCTGAAATCTTTGATGCATTGGCGATCTGTACTACCTGTGTCAGATGCTCTTCGATTCGTTTCAGGTTTTCTTCCCGGAGGAACTCTGTATTCTTATCTGCTACAAAGCTTCCCCTGCCTGTTGCACTGACTATAAATCCTTCCCGTTCCAGTTCCTCATACGCTCTTTTGGTCGTAATCACACTAATTCGTAGTTCTTTTGCCAGAACTCGCATGGAAGGCAGTGCATCTCCAGATTTTAAATCTCCGGCAATAATCTGATTCTTTATCTGCTCTGTAATCTGCACGTAAATCGGCTTATCGCTGGAGTTACTCACTACAATATTCATTGGATGGCCACTCCTTTGCACACTATCATATATGTTATACATATTGTGTATATACTATATATACAATATATTCTTTATGCTGTCAATAGATAAATCAATAAAATCTAAATTTTTCCAAACATTTCTCTAACGTCAGATAACAAATACAACAAAAAAAAGACCTGCAGTCACGCTCGTTCTTCCCTTTGAACAATGCGACTTACAGATCTTTTCTGAGTCATATTTTATAGAACCTAATATATAAATTTTTTCTGTTCTTCACCGTTTACTTATCTTCCTCTTTTCGCCTGAACCCCAATCACTGAACCATTTCAATTACTCACAAGTCCTGGTAAGCAGTTTCTGATAAGATCTATCCACGCAGATCGCTCCAAATGGAGCAGTAAGTAAAATCGCAATGACCGCTACCGTCAGAACGATCTGTCCACATGGCAACCCCATCGTCAGCGGGATACTGCCGATTGCTGCCTGTACTGTAGCTTTTGGCGTATAAGAGAGCATACAGAATATTCTTTCTTTTCTGGTGAGTTTCGTTCCAGTTACACAACACAATACTCCAAGCATTCTGACTAGCATTGCGCCAATAACGACCAGCACTGCAAAGATTCCTGCCGCAAGTGCATATCTAAGATCTACTGTCGTTCCAACCAGCACAAAGAGCATAACCTCTGCGCCGACCCAGAGCTTATTATATTTGGATGACAACCTCGCTGCCAGTACGCTGTATCTTCTATTGATAAATACCCCCATACTCATTATTGCGAGAAGTCCTGAGAAAGGTATCTTTCCCTTCAGGCTACTTTCACATGCTAGAAGTAGAAATGAGATGCTTAAGAGCACCAGTATTTTTACTGTATCTCTGGTGTGAAAGTGCTGGAAGAAGAAAACAAATCCAATTCCACATGCAGCACCCACGATCATTCCTGTCACAATAGAAATTGGAATTGCAGCGAACTGGCCTGCATTTACACTTCCACCTGTTGCGAGTGAAGTAAATGCCGTAAAGACAACAATTACAAAAACATCATCCACAGAAGCACCTGCCAAAATCATCTGTGGAATGCTATGCTCCATTCCATACCCCTGATTCATGATACGAATCATTCTTGGTACGATAACAGCCGGTGATACAGCAGCAATTACACTTCCCATTATTGCAGCTTCCAGATAGCTGACTTTTAAAAGCAGTGGTGCAAGCAGAACAACACCCGCTATTTCAAAACAAGCTGGCACAAAACACAGCATAACTGCCGGTCGGCCTACTTTTTTCAGATCGTTGATATCCAGTGACAACCCTGCTCTTGTAAGAATGATTACAAGTGCGATCTGTCTTAAATCTGCAGATATCGATAGTAGTGATCCATCCAGCACATTGAGTGCATATGGACCAAGGATAATGCCCGTAATGATCATCCCCAAAAGCCCCGGAAGCTTCAGCTTATTAAATATGGAGCCAAGAAGCAGACCGAGTAGAAAAATAAATGCGATACTTGTTAACATGTAGTAGAATCCTCCTGTTTCGATATGTATTTTCCGCAGGTCAACAACATATACTTCCCACATTCTCACGATCTTATATTTCTTTCAAACAAAGCAATACTTTCTCATGGCGCGAATGCGTATCTGAAGCACAAAATCCTTTTATTCCACAAATCGTAAGTTCCTAAGAAATAAAAAAGCTGGTGACCCTGCGAAATATTCGCAGAAGCCATCAGCATAAATTCAAAATTCAGCGGTTCTATGCAAGTAGCGAACTACCTGTATATGGGAGTGCCTCATTCCCAACTATTTCATCCTACCACACCGGAAAGATTTTGTCCATCATAATATATAAAGAATTATTTTCGCTGTAAGCAAAAATTCATCACAGCAAAGCTTTTTACCTGCT
>CAJMQE010000020.1 GCA_905215405.1 uncultured bacterium | reverse complement strand
ATATGTTCTGAAATATCAGTAAAATCAAGGTCTATGAATTATGAAATTCTCTCAAATGTAAAATTACAACAAGGCAGATATCCAACAGAAGCAGGAGACTGATTTTGGATGTCTGCTTTTGTTATATATTTTTATATCAAAGACTGATCATGACAGAATGATTTGACTAACATTCGCGCTTTGACACATTTTGTCGGAAAGACGACATGACAGACAGAAAAAATAGTAAAGTACCGGAAAAAGCACATGCGGATAAAGGGGAATAAGATTGCAATGTGAAGATTTTCTCCGTATAATGGAAAATAAAGGAAATCCGACCAGAAGAAAAAGACAATGAATATAGAAACAGAGGTGTTGGGTAATGAAAATAGCAGTATGTGATGATGAACAGGTTTTTCGGAGCAGGATCACATCGCTGATCGAGCCATATGCGCAGAAAAATCTGGATTTTGAAATTACAGAGTTTAGTTGTGGTGAAGAACTTTTGAAGGAATATGAGGCCGGACGAATATTTGATATGATATTTATGGATATTGAGATGAAATGCATTAACGGTGTGGAAACGGCCCAGATCATTAAGCAGCATAACCCGAACTCCATAATATTTTTTATTACCAGCTATATAAACTATGTTTCTGATACTTTTCGTCTTGGGGCATTTCAGTTTTTATTAAAGCCAGTGCGGGATGAAGATTTCAGAAAAGATTTTGAACGTGCCGTAAAAAAATATCGTAGAGACCATGAAAAATACGTCATCAGGACAGCAGAAGGAGAGGTGATCCTCATTAGCCATTCCGCTATTCGTTATATTGAAAATTACAACAGGCACATACATATTAATACAGGAAAAAAGCAATATGACTGCATAGGAAGACTGACTGAGGTTGAGAACGAAATGAAAGAGTATAATATTATCCGCTGCCATCAGGGATTTCTTGTTAACATGGGGTACATCAGAAGAATAGGAAAGGATTCAATTACGCTTGATAGTGGGGACTCTATTCCAATGAGCAAACGTATGAGAAACGATGTGATGGATAAATTTAATTTATATTGTGCGGGGTATCGAGTATGAATCAGCTATATTTATTTGCGGATCTGTGTGGAGGCATCCTGGATCTGTTCGTAGTATCGACCTTTTTTTCAGCGGTTGCGCGCATAAAAAGGGAAAATGTTACGTTCAAACGTACTTTGATCGTATTTTATACGATCCTTTTTTCTTTTTCAGTTCTGTTCATTAAGGAAAAGTTTGTAAATACGCTGATCATGTTCCTGTTTTTGTTCCTATTATCTCTTTTTTATGAAATGACTTTTTTACGGAGAGTGATCTTTAGTATGATGATGATGATCATCATGATGCTGTCTGAGATTACGGTTGGACTGATGTTGTCTGTATTCAGCGGGCATACGGTAGAACAGATATCCGAAAATGTTATTTTTTATACAACGGGGGTTCTCTTTTCCAAATTGCTCGCAGTAATTGTAATCAAGACGATTCGTAATTTTTCTGCAAAGACGGAAGTGCGTATCCAGAAAAGAATGTTCTTTCCATTGATGTTACTGCCAGTTGCTACTTTTATCATTGCCGATATTATGGGAACATTTTCGTATAAATTTTCAGAGCAGCGCCCACTTTTGCTGATCATGTTCGCAATCATGTGTTTGATCCTTTCGAACATTCTCCTGTTCTATTACTGGGAGAAACAGTTACAGGAAGCGGACAATAAGCGGCAGAGCCAGTTAAAACAGCAGTATATGGAATATCAGATGAACTATTTTAAAGATCTGGCAGAAAAGCAGAGAATATCCAATCAGACGCTGCATAACCTGAAGAATCAGCTATTTGCAATAGAAGAAATTCTTAGAAATAATTCACAGCAGGGCATTCAGGAAATTGAACGGTTGTGCGATCGCGTACTGGCTGTCGATAAATGTGCATTTTCAGGAATCGACAGTGTGGATGCACTTTTGAGCGTAAAGCAGAAAAAAATGCAGGATCACAATATTGTGTTTACGAGTTACATCTATATTCCAGAACACAATACGGTGGATCACATGGATCTGTGCGTGCTTCTCGGATGTTTGCTGGATAATGCAATAGAAGCCTGTATGAAAATAGAATCGCCGGAACCAGTGACACAAAGGAACAAGTCTAATGCAGAGAGCAAAAAGGCATGGCAGAAACGTCAGACAGATCTGACAATTACTCAGAAAAACGAATATTTAAGTATTGTAATTTCCAATACCGTTTCCAATCAGGTATTGGCAGATGAAGAAGATGGAAAAATAAGAACCAGTAAAAAAGATAAAGAACTACATGGATTTGGGTTACAGAGTATGAGCGAGATCGTTGAAAAGTATAATGGACATTATAACTTTGTTCAGAATGGTCTTGTATTTTCAGTTATCCTTTTGTTAGAAAACCGGAGTTGAACACTTCTACGAAATCACGTTTTATAATATTACTACATCTCGTAAAAAATGCCCGCTTTTGACATAAAACGTCCCACTTTTGCATTCTGTATTGAAAAAATATGGAAATAATGATAGCTTATGTCTTGAGGCGATGTGATTATGTTAGAAAAGTTATCCAGAGCAATAACCTCATTTTTTATCGACAAAAATATACTTGGGCAGAATGATAGGGAAGTCTACAATTATTGTTTCGAAATCTTACTTTCTACAATAATGAATCTGATCTGTGTCATTGCAATCGCAATTCTGACACGCTCCTTAATTCCAACAGTCCTATTTGTAATTGTTTTTATGTGTATGCGTGGTACGGCAGGTGGCTATCATGCTGATTCTCATCTTGCATGTCTGCTTACACTTCTTATTACATATTCGATATTTTTGCTCGTCATAAAAAATGTCAGTGGATTTTCTTCACGATGGTTAACAGCCAGCTTCGTAGTTTTTGAGAATGTTATAGTATTTGCACTGGCGCCTGTCGAAGACAGAAATAAGCGCTTTGAAGGCGACGAATTGCTTAGATTCAGAAGACGTAGCAGAAGATACATGGTCATAATTAGTATCATTGCAGTTACAATTTCATATATTTTTCCAGGCATGATTTATGCAAATTCTATGTTATCAGGATCAGGACTTGTTGCACTGGCACTGATTGCTGGAAGGGTAAAGAACAGAAATCTAACTGATTATATCGACAATATTTAAGGCACAATAAAACTAGTTATTGGATTAATTTTGGAGGTATCAGTATGAAGGGTATGAAGAATCTTGCAAAAAAATGTGGTAGAGTTATTCCAGAAGTTGCTTTAAAAGCAGGCACATCAAGTGTTAACAAAGCATGTGCATATTGGTTCCATCAGCCAGAAATTCCAGTACAGATGAAAAAAAGAGCCTAAATTTACAGGGAGATTACAATATATATAGAATAAGATACAACGGGGGATAAACAGAAAGCCCTGTACCTGATGATCACTTATGTGACCGCAGGTGCAGGGCTTAACTTATATCTATTAGTCTTTAATTGTAATATTGAGCTGTTTGATCAGATCGATATCATATGGTGTGATCGTTTTTTTGTCCCCGTTCATAATTACTTTAACGATTGGTCTGAGTGGCATTCCAGGATTTTGCTGTTTGATAATACCAAATGTCTGATCAGAGAGCTGTACCATGGTTCCATTTGGGTAAAGAGCGATATTTCTGAAGAACAATCCTAAAAGATTGGAGTCGAGCTTCTTGTCGGCATCCTGCATAAGGATTTTGTAGGCTTCATAATTGCTCAGCGCTTTTCGATAACAGCGGGCAGAAGTCAGTGCATCATACATATCAGCAATTGCAGTGATCTTTGCAAACAGGTGGATCTTGTCGCCGGTGAGATGATTCGGATATCCGGAACCGTCAAGACGTTCATGATGCTGAAGAGACACAATTCTGGAGAGCTCAGTCAGTAAAGGATTCGTCTTTAACATGTGATATCCAAGAGAAGTATGTTCTTTCACAAGTTTAAATTCTTCATCTGTAAGGGAAGATGGTTTATATAAAATAGCTGGATTGATCATGGTTTTTCCAATGTCATGAAGAATGGTACCCTCAGCCAGATTTTTCAGTTGCAGACGGTTCAGACCGAGTTGCTGACCAAGTAATACCGCAAATACGGTCGTATTAACGGAATGGGTCAGGGTACTGTCGTCAGTGGTACTGATATCGTTCAGACTGACAATAACATCAGGACGGCTCAAAATCTCTTCGAGAAGGGAATTGGTCGCTTCTGATAGAGCCATAGAATCAAAACTGCCTTCTTTACTCATTTTCTCAAATGCATCAGAAAGAGCATTCTTGCATTTTACTCTAGTTTCTTCGGTAATGGCATCGGGAATCTCTATATCTTCGGAGAATTCATCATTGACATAAACATAAGGAATTCCCAGGGATTCCAGGCTGCCTACATAACGGTCCAGATTTCGTGTGCCTGCACATAACAAAAGTTTATTGCAGTGATAGATCGATCTTGCCAGGCTCATATCTGGAGTGAGTTCGGATAAAGGCACGTTTCGCATATCGGTTCTCCTTAGTGTAATTTTGTATCTATTATCTGAAATGTAAATAAATTTTGAACATTTACCAAGATAAATATTATCATATCTGAAAATTAATATCAATCTAATATTGCTTTTATGAAATAGTTGTTATATAATTTTTTTTGGTTATGCTACATTCGGTGTAGTAATTAGATGCAGTTATAATGCGGATAGTAACAGTTCAACTGGCTCGTTTGTATTAGTATTGCAGAACAAATTGAATATTTTATGTGCATTAGGCATCAGTTACAATTTATATGTAGTGAACAGATAGTTACATAATGAATGAAGAAAAGGATAGGTGCAGATGATGGAAAAGTTAGACTTACTCTATGAAGGAAAAGCTAAAAAGGTTTACACAACTGAGAATGAAGATGTTTTAATCGTTGACTACAAAGACGATGCAACAGCATTCAATGGTATCAAAAAAGGTACTATCGTGGGTAAAGGTGCTATCAATAACAGAATGACGAACTACTTATTCAAAAAGCTTGAAAAAGAAGGCGTTCCTACTCATTTGATCGAAGAATTAAGTGATCGTGAAACAGCTGTTAAAAAGGTTCAGATTGTCCCTCTCGAAGTTATCGTAAGAAATGTAGCTGCAGGTAGTTTCTCAAAGAAGCTTGCTGTTGAAGAAGGAACAAAATTAAAATGTCCTACACTCGAATTCAGTTACAAAAATGATGACCTTGGTGATCCATTCATCAACTCCTATTATGCACTTGGACTTGGTCTTGCCACACAGGAAGAACTTGACAAGATTACAGAATATGCATTTAAGGTAAACAAAGTCCTTATAGATTATTTCAAAGGAATCGGTATCGAACTTATCGATTTCAAAATTGAATTTGGTAGATATAAAGGTCAGATTATCCTTGCTGACGAAATCTCACCAGATACATGCAGACTCTGGGATATTAAGACCAGAGAAAAACTTGATAAAGACAGATTCAGAAGAGATCTTGGTAATGTAGAAGATGCTTATAAAGAAGTATTTAAGAGACTTGGAATCGAAGATTAATTACATAGATTCTGGTAATTGTTAAAGTATAGCGGGTGTTGTCAATTCAGCATCCGCTATCAAGGTTAAAGGCAAGAACCGGAAATGTAAGGGAACCTGTTAATGAAGTAAAAGCTGAATTTGAAAGAATGGTATAAGAATGAACAACTATCCTAAGAATATAGACACAGATGTATCAGATGAACTGCATGAAGAATGCGGTGTGTTTGGTGCATATGATTTTGACGGTAATGATGTTGCATCCACAATCTATTATGGATTGTTCGCTTTGCAGCACAGAGGACAGGAGAGCTGCGGTATTGCAGTAAGTGATACGGAAGGTCCAAAAGGTAAGGTAGATGCTTATAAGGACATGGGTCTTGTAAATGAAGTTTTTACACCTGAAATCCTTAACAGACTGAACGGAAATATCGGTGTTGGTCATGTCAGATACTCTACTGCAGGCAGCAGTACCCGTGAGAATGCACAGCCTCTCGTATTAAATTATGCAAAAGGAACACTGGGACTTGCCCATAATGGAAATCTTTTGAATGCACTGGAATTAAGAGAAGAACTCTCCTATACCGGAGCTATTTTCCAGACAACAATCGATTCTGAGGTCATTGCTTATCATATCGCAAGGGAAAGACTGAAAGTCGGTACAGTTGAACTTGCTGTCAGAAATGCAATGAAAAAGATCCAGGGAGCATATTCCCTGATCGTCATGAGTCCTAGAAAACTGATCGGTGCCCGTGATCCATTTGGATTTAAACCACTTTGTATTGGTAAAAGAGACAATGCATATTTCCTTTCCTCAGAGACCTGCGCACTGGATGCAGTCGGCGCTGAATTTGTAAGGGACGTGCTTCCTGGTGAAATCGTAACGATCACACCGGAAGGAATTGCGTCAGATACAAGTATGTGCCAGGAAAAGAAAGCAAAATGTATTTTTGAATATATTTATTTTGCAAGACCAGACAGTAATATTGATGGAATCAGTGTATTTGAATCTAGAATCATGGCTGGTAAACTCCTTGCAAAAGCACATCCAGTGGAAGCAGATCTGGTCGTTGGCGTACCAGAATCAGGAAATGCAGCAGCACTTGGTTATTCTGCAGAGTCCGGTATTCCTTATGGAATGGCATTTGTAAAGAACAGTTATGTCGGCAGAACATTTATTAAGCCGAAACAGGCACAGAGAGAATCCAGCGTCAAGATCAAACTGAACGTGCTTGCAAATGTGGTCAAGGGAAAAAGAGTCATCATGATCGATGATTCCATTGTCCGTGGAACTACTAGTGAAAGAATTGTTAGAATGCTTAAAAATGCAGGTGCGACAGAGGTACATGTCAGAATCAGTTCCCCTCCATTTATGCATCCATGCTATTTTGGTACTGATATTCCATCAGGAGATCAGCTGATTGCCTATAATCATTCGGTTGAACAGATCTGTAAAATGATCGGTGCAGATTCACTGGGCTATATAGATAAAGATAGCTTAAGTGAGCTGGTATGCGGCAGAACAGATTTCTGTGATGCATGCTTCAGCGGAAATTATCCAATTGAGCCACCAAAGCACGATATTCGTGGAGAGATGGGTTGATCGGCCGCTACTGTAATAATTTTACGTAACACAATAATCAATATAAATTTTTAAGCTATGAACGGAAAGGCGGATTTTAAATGAACGACAGATATCAGACACCTTTGGGAGAAAGATACGCAAGCAAGGAGATGCAGTATATTTTTTCACCAGATAAGAAATTCAAGACCTGGAGAAGACTGTGGATCGCACTTGCAGAAACAGAAAAAGAACTGGGACTTAATATTACAGATGAACAGATTGCAGAGCTGAAAGCACATGCAGATGATATCAACTATGAAGATGCAAAGAAACGTGAAAAAGAAGTACGTCATGATGTTATGTCACACGTATATGCATATGGTCTTCAGTGCCCTAAGGCAAAAGGTATTATTCATCTTGGAGCAACTTCCTGTTATGTTGGGGATAATACAGATATTATCATAATGACAGAAGGTCTCAGACTGGTTCGTAAAAAACTGATCAATGTAATGAATGAACTTGCAAAATTCGCAAATGAATATAAAGCACTTCCAACACTTGCTTTTACTCATTTCCAGCCAGCGCAGCCAACAACAGTTGGAAAACGTGCAACACTTTGGTTAAATGAACTGGTACTTGATCTGGAAGATCTTGATTATGTAATTTCATCTATGAAACTTCTTGGATCAAAGGGTACAACAGGTACACAGGCAAGTTTCCTTGAATTATTTGATGGAGATCATGAAAAGATCAGAAAGATCGATAAGATGATCGCACAGAAAATGGGATTCAAAGACTGCTTCCCAGTATCTGGCCAGACATATTCAAGAAAAGTTGATACAAGAGTACTTAACATTCTTGCAGGAATCGCTGCTAGTGCACATAAGTTCTCAAATGATATCAGACTGTTACAGCATATGAAAGAAATCGAAGAACCATTTGAAAAATCACAGATCGGTTCTTCAGCAATGGCATATAAGAGAAATCCTATGAGAAGTGAAAGAATTGCTTCCCTTGCAAATTATGTAATGGCAGATGCTATGAATCCTGCAATTACATCAGCAACACAGTGGTTCGAAAGAACACTGGATGATTCCGCAAATAAGAGAATTTCTGTACCAGAAGCATTTCTTGCAATTGATGGTATCTTAGATCTTTATCTGAATGTTGTGGATGGACTTGTTGTATATGATAAAGTTATTACTAAGAGACTGATGGCTGAACTTCCATTTATGGCAACAGAAAATATTATGATGGATGCAGTAAAAGCTGGCGGCGACCGTCAGGAACTGCATGAAAGAATCAGAGAACTGTCTATGCAGGCAGGTGCAAGAGTTAAGAGAGAAGGTCTGGATAACAACCTCCTTGAGCTGATCGCTGCTGATCCAGCATTTAATATGACTCTTGAAGATCTTCAGAAAACAATGGATCCTGCAAAATACACAGGCCGTGCAAAAGAACAGGTCGATGAATTCCTGACAGAAGTTGTAAATCCAATTCTGGAAGCTAGTAAAGAAGACCTTGGAATGACTGCTACGATCAATGTATAATTGATACACGTTTTGTATTGAGTTACGATGACCAGCATGCAGGCCAGGCATAGTACAAAAAGATAAAAGAAAACTGCAATCATTGCAGTATTAGGATTGAGCCCAGTATGAATACCGGCATGTGAGACATGAAGGATGAATACTGGGCTTATTTTGTAGATTTTAGGGGATTTTCTTTCGTTGCAAATGTTATAAGAACATCTTATAATGGGAAAAGTAAATAAATATGAGAAAAAATGGTAGAACAAGAGACAGAAATTAGTGATCATAGTAGCGCAAAATACAGAGGATTACTATAGAAATGGAGTAAATAATGGGAGCATTGGTCGTAGGAAATTTACATATTGTATCTGCCGACTTTTTTGATGCGTTGAAAAAAACGGATCAGATCGTCGCGTGCGGGGAGCAGGCTGCAGAGGAATTTGGAAAGAAATATATCACGCCGTATTCTTATGTACCTGGGGAAGAAGAATTTGAAAATATATTTAAATCTTTCAATTTTAAATCGGTTGTATATCTTTCGAAGGCGTTAGATGGAGCCAAGAAAGTATTTGATGAACTGGAGGATCTTGAAAATGTCCTCTATCTTTGTAAGGAAAGAAAAGTAAGTGACTTTATATATATTAATACAAATGAAGAGTATCAGCTGGATGGCGGAATTGGGGATCTGAGTGATTCACAGAAGATGGAAGGGGCCAGTCGAAAAATTCTGATTCATGCGTGTGAACGGCTGTGTGAAACATTTGCATCGGAAAATGAGATAAATGTGACGGTGCTGCATGTACCATATATTTACAGCCAGAACAAATATCAGAACCGACTGGGCAAACTGCTCGTTTCAGCAGTAGAGGAAAAGAAAATGAAGATGCGTGGGATGACAGGAACACAGTTAGATTTCCTCTCTGACGCGGATCTTGGTGTACTGGCCAACAGAATGCTGGATGAACCATATAGCGGTTATTTGTCCATGTGGATCAGTGGAGAAAATATTTTTAGAGAAGATGAACTGGCAGCGCGATTTGAAGAACTGACCAATTCAAAGATTGAAATTATCCGTCGTCATATGAAAGCGGCACTGCCAAAAATATATGATGATGGACAGGCTAATGAATTATTCGGCTGGAAGCCGGAAAACAGGCTGAAGGAACAGCTGCCAGAGATGGTAGGGCAGTATCAGCAGAAATATAGCGAACGGACAAAGAAGAAAAAAGGAGCTCAGTCCAAATTTAGACAGATTGTGACAACAGCTGCGGAAATGCTCTTTTTATGGATTATCGTAGAAATGCTTACATTCTGGAAAGAAGGAAATATGCAGTTATCCTTTGTCGATTTCAGATTACTTGCTGTCGTGATCATGGGCACTATGCGTGGACTGAATGCAGGTGTGATTACAGCGATTCTGGCAAGTATCAGTTATCTTATGCATACGGCGGGGTATGCGAACTGGCAGATCCTTTTTTATAATATTCAGAACTGGATGCCATTTGCAATATATTTCCTAACAGGCGCAATTGCAGGCTATACAAGAGATAAGAATCAGGATAATTTAAGATTTATGCAGGGAGAGCAGGAACTGCTCGAGAAAAAATATATTTTCCTGAACGAACTGTATGCGAAGACACTTGAAAACAAAGAAGAGTACAACAGTCAGATCATCAGTTACAAAGATAGTTATGGACGCATTTACAGTGCGGTAACAAAGTTGGATGCCACAATACCGGACGAGGTATTTTTTGAAGCTGTCAATGTAATGGAAGATCTGCTGGATAATAGATATGTGGCTATCTATACGATCGATAGCCACAGTTCCTATGCAAGACTGAGTGTATGTTCCAAAACACTGAATCCGGTTCTGCCAAAGTCGATCAATCAGAAGGATTATCCGGAAATTCTGGCAGCATGCCAAAAAGGACAGGTGTGGATCAATACAGATGGTATTGCAGATTACCCGGACTATGCAATGGCAATTCAGGAAAATGGTGCTTTTGTCGGAGTGATCCTGCTGGTCAATGCATCGGATAATCAGTTCAATATGGAATATAGCAACAAATTTAATATTGTTACAGGCCTGATCAAGGAATCACTGCTTCGTGCAATGGAGAGAACAAGAATACTTGAAGCAGACAGAATGATCCCAGGAACAAGTATTATGAACAGTGATAATTTTATGGCACTGGTCGATGTGAAGGAAGCAATGCATAAGAAGGAAATTTCAGATTACATTCTGATGCAGCTTCACTATCCATCTATGTCTCTTGAACAGCTCAGCAACCTGGTATCAAAGCAGATTCGTAATAATGATACGCTTGGACAGGGAAGTGATGGCAAGATATATCTGCTGCTTTCCCAGATGAATAAAAAGAATCTGTCTGTAATTGAAGAACGTCTGAATAAGAATCAAATTGAAATGGAAGTTGTTCAGGCCGTACAGTAGACCAGATCTGACTGGCAACGGAAATGAGCGATGGCTAATGGACAATGGAAAATGGGATAGAAATAACAGAAAAGCTAGAGAAGCTAGAGAAGTGCAAGGGGAGGAGATAGCAATATGAAGGTACTATTTATCGTACATTTGCTGATCTGCATAACAGTTCTGCTTTTATATAAATATAACAGGTTCAGTAATCGTGATAACCTGGTGGTGCTGGTCATATGTATACCATTTTGGGGGCTCGTTGCACTTGTTGTACACGAGATCGTGATCAGGACCGGAAAAGCAGGCAGACGTGAGATAGAACTCGAGCAGATGAAACTGATCGATGAAAAATATAGAAAGATCAATGTGGCGAATGATGAGAATCAGCACATTACAGTTCCGCTTGAGGAAGCAATCCTGATCAATGATGCAAAGACCAGAAGAGCTCTGATGCTGGATATTTTACATAGAAATCCAGCAGAGTATGTGGATCTTTTGCAGAAGACAACACTGAGTAATGATATCGAACTGACACATTATGCAACGACAACGATTATGGAAGTGCAGAGTAATTATGAGGCACAACTGCAGAAGTGTGAGCATGAGTGGAAGGAAAAACAGGAGGATGTACAGTTACTGAAACGTTATATAGCACTGCTTGACCGTTATGTAAAAAGTGGGCTGTTAACAGGTAATGTACTTCTGATCAAACAGGTACAGTTAGAGACAGTTCTTGAAAAGTACAGAAAGCTGGTTCCAGATGATAAGGATAATTTCCTTTTATATATTCAGATGGAGCTGACACTTGATCATATGGATCAGATTCCTACACTGCTTGCGGAAGCAAAGGCACAATGGAGTGATGAAAAAATCTATATGCTGGAGGTAATGTATTATCACAAGACTGGACAGGCAAAAGAAATCCACCAGTTATTAAAGGAGATCAAAGATCATCATATCTATCTTTCCCATGAGGGCAGGAAGTGGTATGAATTCTGGAATCGGGAGAATTACTGTCATGAATAAAAATATTATTAAAATAGTATGGCCGATCATAGCACTGATCCTGCTGAGTGGAATATTACTTCTTGAACGGGGCGGGTTGCCTCAGAATGAGCAGGAATCAGAGGTGGCACAAAATTATGAAGAGGTAGATGAACTTAGTTATTCAGCGCCAGTATCACAGGATGTTCAGAATCTGATCATCTATCAGTCTCAGAATGCAACAGATCAGGTCTATTATGAAGGAATTAAAGAGGTACTCAGTGAAATGAAGGTGTCATACGATATCTGGGATCTGAGCCAGTCCGATCAGACTGTGGATCTTTCCAAATATCAGGATATCGTGCTGGTAACAACGGATATCGCTGCATTTGGCGATAATTTCGATACACTTGTCAGTTGGGTGGAAGAAGGAGGAAGTCTGCTCAATATCCATACTTATACTCTAAATGATCAGTTCCGCCAGTATATGGATAAGATGGGCGTTACAGTCTGCGAAAATGATTATGTTGCAGTAGAGGGAATGCACATCAATGATGAATTTATGATTGGTGGTGGCAGGGACTTTACGTATGAGGATACGATGGATGGCAGTCTGAATGTCGTGTTGGATAAGACCTGTAATGTTGGAATTACGGCTACTAATTCCGGTATTCCATTGTTATGGAGCCATGATTATGGAAAAGGAAGATTCGTAGTAATGAATCAGTCTGCATATGGCAAGGAATTCAGAGGCGTTTATGCAACAGCGTGCAGTCTGATGGAGAACATTTATGCATATCCGGTCATCAATGCGTCTGCATTTTATATAGACGATTTTCCATCACCAGTTCCGTCGGGGAATAGCGATTATATCAGACGGGATTATAATATCAGCGTGAGTGATTTTTACACGAATATCTGGTGGCCAACTTTACTTTCTTGGGAAAAGGAATTTGGAATCAGACATACGGGAATGGTAATTGAAGATTATTCAGATCAGGTAGAGGAACCTTTTAGCAGACAGGGCAGTACATCAAGATTTACCTTCTTTGGAAATATGCTAATCAACAAAGGTGGTGAACTTGGATGGCATGGATATAATCATATGCCGCTATGTCTGAGTGGATTTGATTATGAAGGACTCTATGACAGCTATAAATTGTTTGAAAGCCAAGAAGCGATTAAGGCATCTTTACAGGAATTACAGGCATTTACGGAAGAAATATTCCCAAATCAGCAGTTCAGTGTATATGTACCACCATCCAATATTTTGTCAGAAGAGGGACGAAAAGTAATTGCAGAGAACTTTAGCAATATTAAGGCAATTGCCAGTACGTACCTGCCAGGTCAGTGTGGATATGCTCAGGAATTTGGAATCGGAGAGGATGGAATCGTCAATACACCACGTATTGTTGCGGGGGAAGATGTCGACGAATATTCTCAGATGGTAGCATTTTCTGAACTCAACTTTCATTTTGTACAGTCGCATTTCCTGCATCCTGACGATGCACTCGATCCGGATAGAGGAGCTGCACTTGGATGGAAGGAACTTGCAAAGCGTTTCCACGCTTATCTGAAATATATATATACCTCAGCGCCGACAATCAGAAATGTAACAGGAAGTGAGATGGCCAGTGCAGTAGCGCAGTATAGCAATCTGACAATGAAGCGGGAGGTAAATGGAAACCAGTACACAATTAAAATGGGTGGATTTTCTGGAGAGGCTTATCTGTGCGTACGACTGAATACAACACAGATTGCATCAGTCAGTGGCGGTGAGTACGAGCACCTGACGGGAAATCTTTATCTGATACATGCAACACAGGATACGGTCGTAATTAACGGGGAGGAAGCATTTTGAGAGTATGTATGATCTTAGAGGGGAGTTACCCTTATGTCTTTGGTGGCGTCTCAAGCTGGACGCACCAGTATATACAGGCAATGCCGGATACAGAATTTGTATTGTGGTGCATTGGCGCAAAAGCAGCAGATAAAGGAAAATTTAAGTTCGATCTCCCCGCAAATGTGGTAGAAGTGCATGAGGTATTTCTGGATGATGCACTCCGTCTGCGCGCACGTGGAAAGAGTGCAGTCAGACTGACACCGCAGGAGATCGCAGAATTAAAGAATTTGCTAGAGTGCAGGGCTCTTGACTGGGATGTCCTGTTTCATCTTTTTCATGATAGAAAGATCAATCCAGTAGCATTGCTGACAAGTGAAGAATTTATCAATGTGCTGATGGAACTTTGTAATGAGAGATATCCTTATGTCGCATTTGCAGACATGTTTCATACGATGAGATCCATGCTGTTACCAGAATTATATCTGCTGACGCAGGATATACCGGATGCGGATATTTATCATGCAACAGCGACCGGATATAGTGGAATCCTTGGCAGTCTTGGAAAGTGGAAGAACCATAAGCCATTTATTCTGACGGAACATGGCATTTATACAAGAGAAAGAGAAGAAGAACTGCTTCGTGCAAAATGGGTCATCGCATCCTTTAAACAACAGTGGATCGATTTGTTCTATACATTTTCGCAGTGCGCATATGAGCATGCAGATGCAGTGACCGCTCTATTCGAACGTGCAAATAATATACAGGAAGAACTTGGGTGTGACAGAAAGAAAATGTGCTTTATTGGAAATGGTGTGCATTACGAAAGATTTTGCAATGTTCCACCCAAAAAGGACAATGGTTTTGTAGATATAGGAGCAGTAGTCCGAATAGCAAAAATTAAGGATATTAAGACGATGATCTATGCATTTGCGGAACTGAAACTTGACTTTCCAAAGGCAAGATTACATATTCTTGGAGATGTTGATGATAAGGAATATTTTGAAGAATGTAAACAGCTGATCAGACAGCTTGAAATTAAGGATCTGATCTTTACCGGGGTTGTAAATGTAGTGGATTATATGAAAAATCTGGATTTTACAATTCTGACAAGTATATCGGAGGGACAGCCACTTTCTGTCCTTGAATCTTTTGCGGCGAAACGCCCGGCAGTCACAACCGATGTTGGATGCTGTCGTGAGCTGCTTGAAGGAAATTCCAATGATACACTTGGAATAGCGGGAATCTGTGTGCCGCCTATGCATAAAGAAGAACTGGAACAAGCAATGCTTGAACTTTGCAAGAATCCACAACTTCGCGCGCAAATGGGGGAAATAGGGCAGAAAAGGGTTAAGACTTATTATACCCATGAGATTTCCATGAATCAGTATCGAAACTTGTACCAGAAATATCTAACGGAAAAAAAGCAGGAAGGAGAGGAATAGGATATGGCAGGAATAGGGTTTGAACTAAAAAAATTGTTTTCGAAAAAAGGGCTGTTTTCCATTCTTCGTGCTTATGGATATGCGGGAATTGTATGTACCGGTCCAATGATCCTTGGAATAGTACTTCTACTTGGCGTCAGAGTGCTTGGCGCTTATGGTGGGGCAGATGCAGATCAATTGGAATTATTGATCTGTATGCTTACATACACACTACTTTTCTCGCTGATCCTGACTAATATTTGTTCAATGGTCACGACAAGATATATTGCGGATGAACTCTATATGGAGCATACTGCATATATTATGCCAAGTTTTTATGGATGCACGGGAATCATGTTAGCCATAGGCTGTGTGGGGTACGCAGTATTTCTGCACTTCGCCGGCATCCCATTGCTTTATCAGGCGTTGAGTCTGCTGATCTTTGGGGAATTGATCGTTGTATGGACAGAAATGAATTATCTGACGGCTGTAAAGGATTATCAGGGAATCCTGAAGACATTTTTCGTGGCACTGCTCATCGCGCTGGCAGCCGGATATGTGATGATGCGGTTCTCATTGCCAGTCATTCCAAGCATGCTGCTTACAGTAAGCTGTGCATATGGAATTATGATGGTATGGTATTATTTTCTGCTGATCCGCTATTTTCCACAGGGGAAGGGCAGTTGTATGAGATTTTTGGTCACATTTGACAGGTATCCTGCACTGGCAGGGATTGGAATCAGTGTGACTTGTGGACTGTTTATACCAATGATCATTATGTGGTTCAGTCCGATCGGAGAGCAGATCCAGGGAATGTTCATTGCGGCTCCACAATACGATGTTCCATCGCTGTTCGCATTTCTTTCCATCCTTGTGACAACAATTAATTTTGTCACATCAGTAGAAGTGAATTTCTATCCAAAATACAGAAATTATTTCAGTCTGTTCAATGATGGGGGATCGTTAATGGACATCAGACAGGCAGAAGTTGAGATGAAGGTGACGCTTGAAAAAGAACTTGGTTATACATTTATGAAACAGTTCTTTTCGACAGTTTTATTCGTTGTAGCGGGAACGATGCTGATTCCATCACTTCCGCTCGGATTCACTGATGATATGCTGGGTATTTACAGAGTTCTTTGTGTGGGATATGCATTTTATGCAATTGGAAATTCTACGATGCTGATCCTGCTTTACTTCTCAGATGAAAAAGGAGCACTGGTATGTTCTTCGGTATTTTGTTTTGTGAGCATCGCAGCAACTTTTATATTCTGCAACAGATCGGAAGTCTTTTACGGGTTCGGTTTTGTACTTGGGGGGATCGCATTTACAATATGTGCCCTGATCCGTCTGTATCTTTATTTACATAAACTGACGTATCATGTGCTGAGCAGCCAGCCTATCGTTGTGGAATATCACAGAGGCATTCCGACAAAAATCAGTGAATATTTTAATAAGAAATATAAGACGGGGGATAATGGGAGGAACTGATGGAAGTAAAAGCAATGCAGCTGAGGACAGACAGGAACACAGGAAAAAAGTACAGGAGGTCCGGAGTGATGCAGTTTACAATTATTGTACTGGCAACGTTGTTCATGGCTGGTGGAGCATGGATTCTTTATAGGCATTCTGCAATTGAAACAAAGGAATATAGTTATCAGGCAACGAACCAGGTTCTGTATAATCCTCTGACTGGACTTGCACCAGCTACTGATTATGAAGAAATCGTTGGAAAAAATACACTGGTCTATGTGGATGTTACATTTCGGGAGTTGGAACCAGAAGAAGGCGTGTTTGACTTTACCAGTATTACGCAGGAGAATCACCTGGCAAAGTGGAAGGCAGAAGGGAAAAATGTCGTTTTTCGCCTGATCTGTGATAGTCCGGATACGCAGACGCATATGGATATACCGGACTGGCTTTACCGGAAAACAGCAGATGGTGTCTTTTATGACTGTGAATATGGAAAAGGCTATGCGCCCAATTATGCCAATGAAACTTTGATCATGGAACATCAGAAAGCAGTGGAGGCACTGGGAAAAGAATTTGGAACGGATTCTTTTTTTGCATATATTGAACTTGGCAGCATTGGCCACTGGGGAGAATGGCATGTCAATACGGCAGCGGGAATTCCGGCACTTCCGGATGAAGACACTTGCGAACGTTATGTCGCACCATATCTGGAGGCCTTTCCGAATGCACAGCTGCTCATGAGAAGACCATTTAAAGAGGTCACAGAAAGTGAACTGGGTGTTTACAATGATATGACGGGTTCGGTTGAGGATACAAAAGAGTGGCTGAACTGGATCGAAAATGGAGGCAGCTATGAAGAACCAATCATACCACATCAGCTGGTCGCATGTGCAAATATATGGGAAAAAAGCCCGATAGGTGGTGAATTTACCAGTGGTGAGCCGATGAATACACTTCTTGGCAGCAATTGGGAGACGACAAAAAAATTACTGGAGCAGAGTCATATGACATTTATCGGACCCCAAATTCCAGTAGCAGAAGATCAGGTAGAAAATTATAGTACGAAAATTCTACCGGAGTTGCTTCTCAGAATTGGATACCGTTTTCAGGTGACAGATGCAAAAATGAAACTGAACAGATGGAGTGGAACACTTCGTGTGACCGTCACGCTCAAAAATGCAGGTGTTGCTCCGATGTATCAGGACTGGCCAGTTTATCTTTATCTGTACGATGAAGATCATAACCTTATGCAAAAAGTGCAGGCAGACGTATCGCTGGCAGATATTGGACAAAATGAGAGTAGTACTTTTACTGTAAAATTTGAAGATGCATGGCTAAAGGATGCCTGCCTGGAAGAACACAGCAATGAAAATAACAGCGTAACTGAGGTAGGAATTGGCATTGAAAATCCAGAAAATGATCAGGCAGAAGTGCTGTTGGATGTCAATCAGCCAAGAATCGGTAAGATCAGTCTGTTGTCTGAATAGAAAGAATGCAGATACAGAAGTATCATTGCGGATAGAAATGTTTTGTTATCAGGTATTCATTATAATTGATAGCGGGCAGTTAAAATGATTATAATTTACAGCAGGCAGTTGTAATCATGTTAAATTAAATAAAGGCATTATATGACAGGGAGCTGCTGCAGAAAATGCGGCAGCTCTTATGTATTATTCCTCTGCATATTGTTTGGAGACAATCACCAGCAATTAAAGAATTAAAAAATATTTAAAAAAATTGAAGATTTTTTTGAAGCTGGTTCGTTATAGTAAATGTAATGCAAAGGGAAGGAGGCGGAAAGCATTCATAATGATCATTATTTCGAACATCTCGTTGATACGTATCAGAATCTGGTTTATTCAATCTGTCTGAAGACAACGGGAGATCAATTCGAAGCACAGGATCTGACACAGGATGTTTTTATATCAGCATATAAAAACCTGGATCGATTCGATGGAAAATATGAAAAAGCGTGGTTATGTAAAATAGCGTCGAGAAAATGTATTGATTATATCAAACAGGCAGGACGGCGCGTAACACCAACTGAAGACAGCTATTTTATGGAAATCCCGCAGGATAATGCCGGTACGTCTCCGGAACTGATTTATCTAAACAGAGAATCAGGAAAGAAAGTCCTGGAGCTTTGCAGAAAGCTGAAGGAACCCTATGATGCGATCGCTGTCATGTATTTTTGTGAAGAAATGACAGCACAGGAGATCGCAGACAAACAGCAAAAGAATCTAAAAACGGTTCAGACGCAGATCTACCGTGCAAAGGCAATGATGAAAAAGATGATTGGAAGGAGTGTTTAGATGCATATAGAAAAAATACAGTTACAGAAATTTCAACAGAATCAACTGGATACAGATGAATATCTGAAGGTCCTGGAACATGTGGCGACCTGTACATTTTGTGCAAATGCACTGGCAGATGTGGAAATGGAACATGCTGCAATTGAAGCTCCTAAAAATCTCAAAGATCAGATCATGGTCAGGGCAAAGCAGCCGGATGTTGTAATCAGTGCAAAAGTCAAACAGACATCACGGAAAATGCAGATGCTGGTGTATGGAGCCAGAACTGTGACCGCTGTTATCATCGCACTGTTTCTACTGAACGTGGTGAGTCATTTCCAGATGAGTATGTATGGAAGTGATACAGGTAGTCAGAATGGACAAAGGACAGATTATGTGACACAGGAAGAAAAAGAACCTGGCTGGTCGCAGCAGATCACGCTGGGAATTGGAAATGGAAGCAGAGCGGTCCTTAATGAAATAGCAAATGTATCGAATTATCTTATAGGTGGAGGAAAATAGAATGATAAAACAAAGAAGAGGGCTCTGGGTATGTATCTGTTCCCTGTGGCCAGGAGCAGGAGAGTTATGCATGGGCTTTAGAAAGCAGGGCGTCAGCATTATGGTCGCATTCTGGGGACTGATCGCACTGGCAATCGCCACGGAACAGGCGTATCTGATCATGGGACTGCCAATTATCTGGTTCTACAGCTTTTTTAATGTGCATAATCTGAAGAATCTTTCAGAAGAAGAATTTTATTCCCTTGAGGATAATTATCTCTTTCATGCTGAAAAGCTGATCGACAACCCAACAGGATTTACAAAGCAGTACCGTAATGTGGTCGCAGTGATTCTGATAGCAGTAGGTTCCCTGATGCTGATTAAATGCATGGTCAGCATGGCATGTGAGTATCTTCCATGGGTGATCGCCAGAATTATTTCAGGCGTACTGAACTTTATTCCTCAGATCGCAATTGCACTTGGTATTATCTATCTCGGATTTTATCTGATCCAGGGAAAGAAAAAGGAGCTGGATGCTGAAGGACGTAAAGAAAATGCTGAGGATTTCCAAAATCATGGGGAGCATACAGAATTTGAATTCTGGAAAGATGAGATGGAAATGCAGGAAACAATGACAGAAGACAAGGAATATGAGAACGAAGATACAAATAAAGATACAAATAAAGATACGTATAAAGATATAAATGAAGATACGAATCAGGATATGAATGAAGATACGAATCAGGATATGAATGGAAACAGGAAGGGGAACAAAGATTCTCATAATGAAAGTAGCACGGATGAACCAAAAGGTATTAATGATAAGAATGAGGAGCAAGAAGGGGGCGACCAGAATGCGGACGCATAGAATTGGAAGTATTACATTTGGTGGCATGATGGTCCTATTCGGTGTGTTGTTCCTGATCAGACTATTTTTGCCATGGGTCTCATATGAAGTCCTTTTCCGCCTCTGGCCAGTGATTCTGATTTCACTTGGAATAGAGGTATTAGTTGGAAATATGCGTAACAGTCAGGATAAGTTTGTTTATGATGGCTGGGCGATCTTTTTGACTTGCCTGATGCTTCTGTTTGCTGGAATGATGTGCTTTTGGGATTGCGTGATCAATTATTATCAGACATTTACCCAGAATCAGGTCTTTACGGGCATGTGGAATGGTGCATTGAAGGTCATTACGTATCTTGTTCCTATGCTGATGAATTAAAGAATACATGTAAATTTAAGACATATGGAGAATCTGATATTCCTCTTATTGCTGGTCGGTCCAGCTAAGAGGGCATATCAAATCTTCTGTATGTCTTCTTTATATGTAGGAAAGAAAATTTATTCCATAACTTGAAGAATTGGGTGGGATATGTAATAATCAATCCAGATACTCCTATAATCTATTGATGACAATAGTTTTTAGGATTTTAATGGATTGATTTATTTAAGAAAAGATGAACAGTGAAAGGGAAAGAATAGCTGTTTTACAGTTATAATACATTCAGGATGAAGAAAGTTTTAAAGTTTTTACTATTTTGTTCTATTCTTGCGCTTATTGGTGTGTATGTTTATGTGGCATACCTTCCATCAATACGGGAGAAAGAAGAGCAGAAGCAGGCAGAAATTACAGTGACGGAAGTGACATTTCCAGATGTGGCGTCCATACTTGGAGATGATCTGGAATTAAAATATATGTTATTGCCAGTCGCCTATGTTGGCCAGTTGCCAGAACTGCCAACAGGATGTGAAATTACAGCACTGACGACCGTACTTAATTACTGGGGCTATCCAGTGGATAAACAGACGATGGCGGATACATATCTTGAAAAAGTGGAACCATTTGCAGCCGGTCCGGCAGAAGCATTTATTGGTTCGCCATGGCAGACAGACGGCTGGGGATGTTTTGCACCGGTCATAACCAAGTCAGCCAATCGGTTCCTGACAGATCAGCAGTCAGAAAAGAAAGCTTATGATATTACAGGGGCGGATTTTGAAAGATTATGTACAGAACTCGAAGCGGGATATCCGGTCATTGTATGGAATACACAGGATATTAACAAGCCATCCAGTCCGGTTCCGATTACATTGAATGATGGAAGAAGTGTGAGCTGGTATTCCAACGAGCATTGCGTGGTCTTTATCGGGTATAATCTGGTGGATAATACGGTGACATTGGCCGATCCACTGGAAGGCATTGTGGAACGGGATTTTAACACCTTTATTGCCCGCTATGAAGAACTTGGCAGACAGGCCGTGGTGATCAAGTAAATGGACAGGCCGGTCATCGGTGATAGCAATCAGGAAATACAGGGAAAGAGGAGAAAAAGTTTGAATATTGATCTTGAGTATTACAAAATCTTTTATTATGTAGGAAAAATGGGAGGAATCTCTCTTGCTGCAAAAGAATTGTGCATATCACAGCCAGCGGTGAGCCAGTCTGTGAAGCAATTGGAAAGCCAGCTGAAAACAAAACTTTTTATCCGTACTTCCAAAGGGGTCACCCTGACAACGGAAGGCAGAGTCCTGTATTCCTATGTAAAACAGGGGTTGGAATATCTGATGACCGGGGAACGGAAATTTCAGGAAATGCTGGATCTGGAAAGTGGAGAAATACGCATTGGAGCCAGTGATATGACTCTACAGTATTATCTGCTTCCATATCTGGAGAAATTTCACAGACAATATCCGAAGATCAAAGTTTCTGTGACGAATGCACCAACACCACAGACGCTGGAGCATTTAAAGAATGGAAAGATTGATTTTGGTGTGATCAGTGAACCATTTGAACATAACAGTGATCTTCATATTTCCTATGCAAGAGAAATTGAGGATATTTTTGTAGCAGGCAGCAGATTTCATGATCTGCAGGACAGAAAACTGGATTTTGCCTATTTAGAGCAGCTGCCAATGATCTGTCTGGAGGATAAGACGAGTACGAGAAAATACATGGATGGATTTCTGCAGCAGAAGGGCGTGATTCTCAAGCCGGAATTTGAACTGGCGACCAGTGATATCATTGTGCAGTTCTCTCTTAGAAATATGGGCGTAGGCTGTGTTGTCAGAAACTTTGCCCAGAAATATATTGAGGAAGGCCAGTTGTTCGAACTTCATTTTACGGAAAAGATACCAAAGAGAAGATTCTGTATAGCTACGAATCAGAAAATACCTGTGACAAAGGCAGCAGAATCTCTGTTAAAAATGATGGATACACTGGAAAAACAGATCTAAATGCAGGGAGAGCTGTTAGTTGATTGCTGATTTTTTGTAAGATCGTCTATAAAATAAATGTTCCATAGAAGGTTTTCTATAAAAATGTATTATATGTTGCCTGCGCAACATGCATGATCCAGAACCGGGCTTAGAATAGTGCTCATACCAAAATTCTAACAATGGAGGATCGATGATGGAAAGAAAAATGTACAAAGAAAAGAGACAGATGGAAGACGCGGAAGCAAAAAGTTTATTTGCAAAAGGACACCATGGTACACTCGCAGTTAACGGAGATGACGGGTATCCATATGCGGTGCCGGTCAACTATGTTTATATCAATGGCAGTATCTATATTCATTCAGCAAAATATGGTTACAAAATGGAAATGATCGAACAGAGTAAAAAAGTATGCTTTTCCACAATTCTGGATTCCAGAATTATTCCAAACAAATTCACAGCAGCATTTGACAGTATCATTGTATTTGGCGATATCTCTCATGTAAATGATGACGAAGAAAAGAGACTGGTACTTGAAGAGTTCGTGAACCGTTTTGCACCGGAATATGTAGAGACAGGAATGAAGTTCATAAATGCCTGCTGGGACAAAACAGCGGTCCTTAAAATTGATGTCAAAGAACTCAAGGGAAAGAAATACCACGATGGAAGCTGGAATGGAAAAGTGGACTAACAGGGGGATCTTTACTCTTTCTAGCTAGAAGAATAACAGAATCTGGAAACCAATATACCAGCTACTGGAAATTATTAGTGATATAATAAGAGCTTATAGCTGGTATAATTATTATTAATTGTACTTATGATATGGGTTGTGATATGATAGAAAAGTAAAAGGGACAGATAAGGAATCCTACCGGAATCCGTAACAAAAGATGTGTAAGACACATAAATCTGTCTATAATTTATTTAGGAAAATTTCCAGGAGGAATTTTAAATGGTAAAAGCAATCGTAGGCGCTAACTGGGGTGATGAAGGTAAAGGTAAGATCACTGATATGTTAGCTGAAGAATCAGACATTATCGTAAGATTTCAGGGAGGAAGCAACGCTGGTCATACAATTATTAATGACTATGGTAAATTCGCACTTCATCTTCTTCCATCAGGAGTATTCTACAATCATACAACAAGTGTAATCGGCAATGGTGTAGCATTAAATATTCCATTCCTGATCAATGAGATCAAGAGCCTTACAGACAGAAACGTACCAGCACCTAAGGTACTTGTATCTGACAGAGCACAGATCCTTATGCCTTATCATGTTGATTTTGATACTTATGAAGAAGCCAGACTTGCTGGTAATTCATTCGGTTCAACAAAATCAGGAATTGCTCCTTTCTATTCAGATAAATATGCTAAGATCGGTTTCCAGGTAAGCGAACTTTTCGAAGAAGAATCACTGAGAGAAAAAGTGAACCGTGTCGTAGAATACAAGAATATTCTTCTTGAACATCTTTATCATAAACCATTACTGGATGCAGACGAAGTTTATGAATTAATGATGTCTTACAAGGAAATGATCAGACCATACGTAACAGATACATCAGTTTATCTTCATAACGCACTTGCAGAAGGAAAGAAAGTACTTCTTGAAGGACAGCTTGGTGCATTAAAAGATCCAGATCATGGTATCTATCCTATGGTTACATCTTCTTCTACACTTGCAGCGTACGGTGCAATTGGCGCTGGTATTCCTGCAGCTGATATCAAAGAAGTAGTAACTGTAGTAAAAGCTTACTCATCAGCAGTCGGCGGTGGTGCATTTGTCAGCGAGATCTTTGGTGCACAAGCAGATGAACTTAGAAAACGTGGCGGAGACGGTGGTGAATTTGGTGCTACAACAGGTCGTCCTAGAAGAATGGGATGGTTCGATGCTGTAGCTTCCCGTTATGGTGTCAGAATGCAGGGTACAACAGAAGTTGCACTTACTGTACTTGATGTACTTGGATATCTTGATGAAATTCCAATGTGCGTTGGTTATGAAATCGACGGAGAAGTAACAAAAGAATTCCCAACAACTGGAAGACTTGAAAAAGCAAAACCAGTTCTGAAAACATTCCCAGGCTGGAAATGTGACATCAGAGGTATTAAGAACTATGATGAACTTCCAGAAAACTGTAGAAAGTATATAGAAGCAATCGAAGAAGAACTTCAGGCTCCTATTACAATGGTATCTAATGGCCCTGGAAGACATGAAATCATCCACAGAGTAAGCAAATTCTCTAAATAGTTATTAACAGGCTGTAATATTAATGGATTCTGGAAGTCAGAAAACATATGGTATTACAGTCTTTTTTATTGTTGCCAGGTACTCTAAGGAATTGGAAAAGAAAAGGCATTTATAGATTTTAGGTGTAGAAGAGGGGAGAATGAATCATGGAATTTCACAAATATTTTGATCATACGATTCTGAAGGCAGATGCAAAAAGAGAAGATGTTATCAGAATCTGTAAAGAGGCAAAAGAAAATCATTTCGCGTCAGTCTGCGTCAATGAATATTACACAGAACTGGTAGCAGGGGAACTGAAAGGCAGTGATGTTGCGACCTGTGTAGTGGTCGGTTTTCCACTTGGCGCATCCAGTGCCGGTGTAAAAGCATTTGAAGCACAGAACGCAATCAGTCATGGCGCGCAGGAAATTGATATGGTCATCAATGTTGGCGCATTAAAAGACGGGCTGTATGATGTTGTCAGAACTGATATTGAGGCTGTTAGAAAAGTATGTGAAAATGTAACACTGAAAGTGATCATTGAGACATGTCTACTGACGGACGAAGAAAAGAAAAAGGCCTGTGAACTGGCAGTTGAGGCAGGAACTGACTTTGTTAAGACATCGACTGGATTTTCAAGCGGTGGTGCGAAAGTAAAAGATGTTGCATTGATGAAAGAAACTGTTGGTAATCGTGCAAAAGTAAAGGCATCCGGTGGAATTCATGATTTTACGACTGCACAGGCGATGATTGAAGCAGGTGCTGACAGACTTGGAACCAGCGCAACTTTAGAAATAATAAAGGATGGCCGATAGCCATCCCTTCCTTATTTTTCTGAATCAGACTTCTGAGTCTGATCGTTTTCACTTTGTAGATCCTGATTGCGTCCTTTGAGATATTTATAAATAAGCATATACATGTAGAGGACAACAGGAAGACCGATCGTTGCGATAATACAGCCCTGAAACATTGCTTTTGCCTCTGGACTTTTCATGAAGGCAAGAACCAGCGTGGTAAGATAAAGGCTGACGAGCAGGAATACGACCAGAAGTGCGCCGAAACGTTTTAATTTATCCATATATGATCCTTTCTGTTTGGTTACAATTGATACAATACTATGATTATAATATAGGTTGAAACAAGTGTCAAAAAGAAGTGTCAGATCATGGGGAAAAGATGCCAGAAAAATTATGGGAGAAAAATAGAAGAAATTGCCATAGAAAGGCAAATATGATATTATATTTCAAAGAAAGGGATATATGTTATGCGGTCTGCCAAAGAACCGGATCAGGGGCAGATATTTTTTGAACATGACATGTACAGGTGTAGATATGACAAGAAGTATTTTGAATTATCTTGAAGAATCGACTTTAAATTATGGCAGTAAAACTGCCTGTGCAGATGAACATACAGCATTTACGTATGAAGAGCTGACAGACAGGGCAAAGAGGGTAGCAAGTGCGCTGGTAGAAAAGATAGAACCAAGAACTCCAGTTCCTGTGTTCATGGACAAGAGCTGTGATGCACTTTGTTGTTTTATGGGTGCAGTATATGCGGGTTGCTTTTATGTAATGCTGGATCAGACACAGCCGGCAGCAAGAATCAGTATGATTCTTGAAACACTGGATGCAAAACTTATCATTGCGACAGAAAAGACAGCTGCCAAAGTAGAAAAGCTCGGATTTTCAGGAGAAGTTCTTCTGGTAGAGGATCTTTTCAGTCATGAGATCTGTCAGGAAAAGATAGATGCGACTAGAGAACAGGCACTTGATATTGATCCTTTATATGCAATCTTTACATCGGGTTCTACAGGAGTTCCAAAGGGAGTTCTTGTCAGCCACAGATCAGTTATTGATTTTATAGATCAGTTCACAGAACTCTTCCATATTACGGATAAAGATGTTATTGGAAACCAGGCTCCATTTGATTTCGATGTATCTGTAAAAGACATTTACTCTGCATTAAAAACCGGTGCAACATTACAGATCATTCCGAAGAAAATGTTCTCGTTCCCAACAAGTCTTCTTGACTTTCTGGATGACAGAAAAGTTACGACTCTGACATGGGCAGTCTCTGCACTTTGTATTGTTACAACATTGAACGGATTTGAGTATAAAGTGCCATCAGCCATCAATAAAGTCATCTTTAGTGGGGAAGTCATGCCAATCAAACATCTGAATGCATGGAGAAAGCAGTATCCGGATGCAATGTTCGTAAATGTATATGGTCCAACAGAAATTACATGTAACTGTACTTACTATATTGTGGACAGAGAATTCTCACTCGATGAGAAACTTCCAATGGGCAAACCATTTCCAAATGAAAAGGTATTCCTGCTGGATGACGATAATAAGCTGGTTACCGCACAGGATAAGGGAAAACTTGGTGAAATCTGTGTATCTGGTACAGCACTTTCTCTGGGCTACTACAATAACTGGGAAAAGACGAACCAGGTATTTGTACAGAATCCATTGAATGATAAATATATTGAAATGATCTATAGAACGGGTGATCTTGGAACCTTTAATGACAGGGGCGAAATGTGCTTTTCATCAAGAAAGGATTTCCAGATCAAGCATATGGGACACAGAATTGAACTGGGTGAGATCGAAACAGCAATCAATGCAGTAGACGGTGTGGAACGTGTGTGCAGTATCTATGACCAGGACGAAAACAAAATTGTGGCATTTTTTAAGGGAACCACAGATAAAAAGATGATTACAAGGGAACTGATGAAAAAGATCCCGAAATTTATGATTCCAAATGTTTTTGTACAGGTTGCAGAAATGCCACTGACAAAGAATGGAAAGATAGACAGAAAACAGTTAATGAATGATTACAAAGGTGGAAACAGGGAATGATTAGTAAACAGGAATTAAAGAGAATTGCAGCTGAATATGGTACACCATCTTACATCTTTGATGTAGACGAGCTTGCTGCAAGAATCACTAAAATGAAAGAAATTCTTGGAGATGGAGTGAAGCTTTGCTTCGCAATGAAGGCGAATCCATTTCTGGTCGATGCAATGAAAACGCTGATTGGAAAATTCGAGGTATGTTCTCCAGGAGAATTTTCAATCTGTGAACATGAAAATGTGGATATGAGAAGTGTTGTTTTATCCGGTGTCAACAAAGAAAAAGCAGATATTGAACATGTTATGGACGACTGTGGCGGCGTAGGAATCTATACGGTGGAATCTTTTCAGCAGTTAAAAATTCTGTCTGAATGTGCAACTGCAAGAAAGAAAAAGATTTCTGTCCTGTTAAGACTGACAAGTGGCAATCAGTTCGGTATGAGCGAAGAGATGATCGAAAGTATCATTGCGGATTATAAACATTATAAATATGTGGATTTTAGAGGAATCCAGTGCTATACAGGAACACAGAAAAAGAAGATCAGCCACATTGAAAAAGAACTTGACTGGCTTGATGGATTTTGTGACAGACTGCTTGAAAAATATGGATATCAGGCTGTTGAACTGGAATATGGACCGGGACTTCCTGTTTCTTATTTCCAGCCAGATCTGGATAATGAAAATTATGAGATGCTCGAAGCATTTTCACGTAAGTTGGACAGCATCCGTGGAAAATATGAGATCACACTTGAGATGGGACGTTATATGGCAGCTACCTGTGGCGTTTATATATCAAGAATTGCGGATATGAAAGAAAATAATGGCCAGCATTTCTGTATTATTGATGGTGGAATCAACCATGTGAATTATTATGGTCAGACAATGGCCATGAAGATTCCACAGATTGACTTTATTCCGATGCATAAGACGGATACTGAAGATGAGGTGGCTGTTGAAGAAAAGTGTAATTGTGACTGTACAGCGCTGGATACAACAGGAGAGATCAGATGGAATATCTGTGGTTCCCTTTGTACGGTAGCTGATGTTGTGATCAAGAATCTGCCACTGACGAATGCAAAGCTGGGGGATATGATTGCATTTTACAATATTGGTGCATACTCAGTGACGGAAGGAATCTATCTGTTCTTAAGTAGAAAGCTTCCAAAGGTACTGGTCTATGATCAGGAAAAGAAGGAGCGTCTGCTCAGAGATAACTTCCCTACAGATGTAATTAATTCAACACAGCTTATGTCCATTCAGTAAATAAAACAGGAATTAATATAAATTTTACTTTTCCGTCAAAGTTTGTTCATGGTTAATGATTACTATTATGGAAGATAGTGCTTGACGGAATAATAAATTATTACTAGAATAGTAACAAAATGGAAACATTTGGTGTATAATGTTACATTAGATGTGATGAGCATAATCAGAATAATAACATAAGAAAGGTATTGGTGTAGAAAATGGATGAATTATTAAACATATTAAACGAGGTAAATGCAGACGTAGATTTTGAGAACTGTGACACATTGATCGATGATGGTCTTCTTGACTCTTTCGATATTGTATCAATTGTTGGAGAATTAAATGATGCATTTGATATTGAGATTACACCTGTTGACATTGTTCCTGATAACTTCAATTCAGCAAAAGCTATGTGGGCTATGATTCAGAAATTACAGGACAACTAGACTGGATGAGATTCGGGGAAAGATAAATGTCGTTTATTTCAATGGAATTGCTGCTGCTTGTATTAGCGGCAGCAATCATTTATTATAGTATGCCAAAGAGATTCCAGTGGATATTGCTTTTGGTTGTTAGTTATGTATTTTACGCATCTTACAGCCTGAAAGCGATGTCCTTTATTGTTTTTACAACAATCTCTACTTATATTGGTACAAGAGTAATTGAAAGAATAGCAACAAGGGGAAAAGCAGAACTTGCTGCTCGTAAGAAGAGCATGTCAGCACAGGAAAAGAAAGCGCTGAAAGCTCAGATCAAAAGAAACAAAAGATTGGTCACCACTGCAATTCTGGTAGCAAACTTCGGAATTCTCGCATTTTTAAAGTATGCGAACTTTACGATCGAAAACCTCAATTCCATAGCCTTTGGACTGGGGATGACAACAAGACTGTCAGCAATGAAACTTTTACTCCCACTGGGAATATCTTTTTATACTTTCCAGTCAATGGGCTATGTAATTGATGTCTATCAGGGAAAATATGCAGCAGAGAAGAATCTGTTCCGTTTCGCACTATTCGTATCATTCTTTCCACAGATTCTGCAGGGACCGATCGGAAGATTTGACAGACTTGCGGTACAGTTCTTTAACGAGCATCATTTCAGCCTGAAAAATACAGAATATGCAATACAGCTGATGCTGTGGGGATATTTTAAAAAACTGGTGCTTGCAGACAGAGCGGCAGTTGTTGTAAATGAAGTATTTAACAATTATACACAGTATCAGGGAATGTATGTCATTGTCGGTGTTCTGATGTATTCCATCCAGCTGTACGCGGATTTTTCAGGTGGTATGGATGTAGTTATGGGTATCGCACAGATTTTTGATATTCAGCTCGATCAGAACTTTAAGAGACCCTATTTTTCACATTCGATTTCAGATTTCTGGAGAAGATGGCATATTACACTTGGTACATGGATGAAAGATTATATTTTCTATCCATTTTCACTTTCTAAAGCAATGAACCACTTCGGTAAATTCTGTAGAAAAACCTTTGGAACACATACGGGCAGAGTACTTCCAATCTGTCTTGCCAACATTCTGATTTTCTTCATTGTCGGTGTATGGCATGGAGCAGCATGGAAATATATTGCCTATGGACTCTATAATGGCTTTATAATTGCATTTAGCAGTCTCCTGGAGCCAGTGTTCGGCTGGATACTTGGAAAACTGCATATCAATCCGCAGGGACGTCCATGGAAAGTGTTTCAGATTTTAAGAACTTTTATTCTGGTCAACATTGGCTGGTATTTTGATATGGCAGTCAGCTTTTCCGCTGCGATTGCAATGATGCGTAATACATTTGTAAATATGTCATTTAGAATCTTTACAGATGGAGGCCTTTATAGTCTCGGCCTGGAGAAAAAGGATTATCTGATCCTGTTGTTCGGTTGTCTGATTATTTTTGTGGTCAGCCTGTTGCAGGAAAAGAAAATCGAGATCAGACAGACACTTGGTCAGAGAGCCCTTGTAGTCAGATGGGCCCTGTATATGGCACTCATCTTTATTACGCCGCTTCTTGGATATATCGGAACGAGCACAGGATTCATCTATGCACAGTTCTAGTAGCTTCCCAGGCGCAGCGAGATCACATAAAGGGAAGAACAGAAATAAGTTAAGATAGGAAAATGGGGAAATGGATTCAGAAAATTCTTATGATAAAGAAAAGATAGAAGTGCAGCAGCCGGATGTAAAAAAGCAAGGACGCCGTAGAAGAAGAATCCTCTATGCCGTTGCATTTGTACTATGTATCGTAATTGTCAATACAGTACTGGGATTTGTATTGATCAAACCGGGCCTGACACGGATCATGCTTCATGAGCTGGATGAAGGTGATTATCAGTGTGTGGTTCTGGGAACATCACATGGTTCCTATGGAATCGATGCAGATACAGTCAGTGAGACTTCTGGAAAGAAGACGATGAATCTGTGTATTGGCGGTGAATATATGCAGGATTCATATTATTTATTAAAGCGTGCCATCAGAAAGAACCAAAATCTGGACACAGTTGTTCTGGATGTGGATTATCAGTACCTGGTAAATGTGCCAAAAGATAGTGTTTCAGCGAATTTTATTTATAATGCTTATCCGTTATCGACAGATAAACTGTCTTATTTTACAGATAAGGTCATGCGTATGGAATATCGAGCCACATTGTTTCCATGGATGGATTACAGGGATCGCTACTGCCAGATCATAAAGACAGTAAAGACGAAGCGCAAGAGTGCCTATCGAGCATGCCTGGCGTCAACAGTCGAGATGGATCCAAGTGATACCTATGAAGGAAAGGGATTTATCAGCCGGAACAGGAACTGTACAACGAAGACAGATACCCTTCGGAATATTACATGGGACGAATCCAAAGTGGATGCTGATTCGATTCGGTATTTCAGAAAAATAGTAAAACTCTGTAAAAAGAAAAATATAAAGGTTGTTATGACAACAGTACCCGTTACACCGGAAAAAATAGCAACATCACAGGAAACTTATGATGAAATTCACAACTATATCCAATCGCTCGCAGATGCCTCGGATTGTCAATATATTGATTTTAACCGGACAGCGACGGATGAGTTTACACCGAAGTCGGAAGATTACTGGGATTATGACGGACATATGTATGGAGATTCTGCAAAAAGATTCAGTAAGATCTATGGCGAATATATCAGCAGAGCAGTCAGCGGTATACAGAGCTGACTTGTTGTTGGAAGGATAAAAAGAGAAAAGATGCAGGATAACTGGGAGAAAACAGGAGACTGCATCTTTTTTTATTGGTAAGCCTACATTATTTGGTAAATTTAACTTGTGGGTTATTATGATATTGGGTATAATAAGTAAATGTGAATTATAAAGGAGTATATATGAGAGGCTTATTTAAAAAGTACATAGATCCCTTAGTTCCATTGTATGCGTTGATCCCGCTGATTACATGTTTTGTTTTCAATACAATGGTATATTACGGGACACAGATAATCAACAGGTCGAGATACCATTATGACTTTACGAATGGATTTGATCGAATGGTTCCACTTATACCATCATTCGTACTGATTTATTTTGTGTGTTATGTGTTCTGGATCGTCAACTACATCCTGGTCGGACGAGTTGGACATGAACATTGTATGAGGTTTGTGTTTGCAGATATTACATCCAGAGTGATATGTGCAGTGTTTTTTATATTAATTCCAACGACCAATATCAGACCGGAAATCGTCGGAAGTGGATTTTGTGAAGATCTGATGAGGCATCTTTATATTATAGATGCACCGGAAAATCTTTTTCCATCCATTCATTGTCTGGTTAGCTGGTTCTGTTATATTGGAATTCGAAAGCAAAAGAGTGTACCGCGGTGGTACAGGATCTTCTCCTGTATCTTTGCATTGCTCGTATGTGTCTCTACACAGGTGACAAAACAGCATTACATCATTGATGTATTTGGTGGAATTATCATTGCAGAAGTAACTTACTATATTGGACAACATACACAGTTGTACAGAAAACTGGGACGATTCTTTGACTGGGTATCCTGTAAGGTATTTGGAAAAGAGAATGTTGATTTTCCGGAAAGTGAGTGTTGATTTGTTTAAGAATAAAAAGAACCTTTTTAATATTATATTTTTACTGGCGGTATTTGCATTTACCATGTACAGCGTATTTCACGGCAAAGATATGAGTGACATATTTGCCAGGGTAATGCAGGCGTCACCAGGCTATCTGATCATTGGTGTCATATGTGTTATATTTTTTATATACGGAGAATCGCACATTATCCACTATATGCTTGATACACTGAATATCAAGTCGAGAAGATTTACCTGCTTTTTGTATTCCTGTGCAGGGTTCTTCTTTAGTTGTATTACACCATCAGCAAGTGGCGGACAGCCGGCACAGATTTATTATATGAAGCGAAATAAGATACCAATTCCGGTTTCTACCGTGGTATTGATGATCGTTACGATCACATATAAGCTTGTACTGGTCGTGATCGGATTGTTTCTGACCCTGTTTCAGCAGGGATTTGTTCATAAATACCTGGAGGGCATTCTTCCAGTTTTTTATCTGGGAATTGGATTAAATGTTTTTTGCGTAACAGCTATGATGATTCTGGTATTTAATCAGAAGCTTGCGAAAGCAATTATTCTCAAAGGCCATAATATTCTTGTAAAAATGCACATTATGAAGCATAAACCGGAACGGGCAGAAAAATTAGCAAAATCAATGGACTCTTATAACGATACAGCAGCTTATCTGCGTACGAATAAGATGGTCATTGTAAAAGTATTTGCCATCACACTCTTGCAGCGTTTTGCAATGTTCTTTGCCACATATTTTACGTATCTGGCATTTGGACTGCATGGGGAAAAAATATATGATGTAGTCATGTTACAGGCAGTAATATCTGTATCAGTCGATATGCTTCCATTACCAGGTGGAATGGGAATTAGTGAAAATCTGTTCCTGATCATATTCCTGCCAATCTTTGGACAGGATCTTCTGATGCCGGGCATGCTGCTTAGCAGGGGACTTGGATATTATACACAGTTGCTGCTGAGTGCAGTGCTGACATGTGTAGCTCATGTGACAATAGGAAAACATGGGGCGGAAACTGAAATTTTAGGAAAAAAACATGAGTTAAAAAGCGGAGGTAATAGGAAATGATAGGATTTTATAACTATTCAGTCATCTTGACATATATAAGCCTGATGTCTTCATTATTTGGCATGATGATTACAGTAAAAGGAGAGTTCAGATATGCGATTATCTTTCTTGCATTCTCAGGACTCTGTGACATGTTCGATGGTAAAATTGCCAGGGCAATGAAGAACAGAAGTGAAGATGCAAAGAAATTTGGTATTCAGATCGATTCGCTGTGTGATGTGGTATGTTTTGGTGCATTTCCAATCGTACTCTGTTACAGATTGGGGATGGATACGATCGTTGGCATCGTCATCCTAATGGTCTATGGAATGGCATCTGTCATCAGACTTGGATATTTTAATGTTATGGAAGAGAAGAGACAGGAAGAGACAAGCGAAAAAAGAAAATATTATCAGGGACTTCCAATCACATCAATTTCGGTTGCACTGCCACTTTTATATATGACAAGACCATGGATCAAGGATAATTTCTCTATTCTTGTACATATCATGGTTCTTGCAATTGGAATACTGTTCGTAACAGATTTCAAATTCAGAAAACCTAAGAATTCTACACTTGCAGTACTGGTAATAGTCGTAGCGCTTGCACTTGCAAATATTTATATTTTCCATTGGATCTAATAGTTCTGATCTGGTAAAGGCAGGACAAGGTAGAATTACAATGAAGATGGAGTCCATCTGTTTTAGAAACGGAGTGAAAAGGCATGAATTATACAGATAGAAATGGTACAGAATATACGCAGGATTCATTTCAGGATAAATTTCTCAAAGGTTTATATGAAAATCCTCTGGGCAGAGGAATGGTAAAAATACTTGTACAGCCATGGATATCAAAACTGGCTGGCGGCTTTTTAGATACCCGTTTCTCAAAATGTTTGATCGCACCATTTGTGAAAAGTCATCATATTGATCTGAATATTTGTGAAAAACAGAAGTTTTCTTCTTATAACGATTTCTTTACAAGAAAACTAAAAGAAGGAGCGCGTCCGGTGTGTCAGCAGGATGATGCGCTGATCAGTCCATGTGATTCCAGATTAAGTGTTTATAAGATCAATGAAAAGAAGGATTTCTTAATTAAGAATACATATTACACCCTCAATTCGCTGTTGAGAGATTCGAAACTGTCAGAAAAATATAAAGATGGCTATATCTGTGTATTTCGTCTGACGGTAGAAGATTATCATAGATACTGTTATGTGGATGATGGACAGAGAAGTCATAACAGAAGAATTGATGGAGTCCTTCATACCGTTAACCCGGTCGCAAATGATGTCAGACCGATCTATAAAGAAAATACGCGTGAATATGCAGTGTTACGTTCCCAGCAATTTGGAGATGTGCTGATGATGGAAGTTGGAGCGCTCATAGTTGGTAAAATTGTCAATAATGATGGCAAGGAACCAAAAGAAACAGGATATGATCCGGTTTCGCACAAGAGTCCGGTCATGGTCACAAGAGGCCAGGAACGTGGACATTTTGAATTTGGGGGATCAACTGTCATTCTTTTGCTTGAAAAAGACAAAGTGGAAATTGACACAGATATTCTTGAAAATACAAAGCGTGAGTTTGAGACCATTGTAAAACAGGGCGAACGAATAGGAACAGCGACAGGAATCGAAAAGAACGAATAAGTAAAAAATAAAGTTAAACATAAAGACATTACACAGAGAAACGAAACTGGTCATGGAATACAAAGATCTGATGACAGGGGAACGCTTTTTACTGTGGAATGTCTTTTTTTAGTGTGATTGGATATTATACTACTATCAATACAGAAAATTCGACAAAATATGTGCAAGATATACAAAAACAATTTGACACGATAAAACAAAGAACTGTCAGTATGCTTAAAAAATACGATATAAATATTGCATCTATTGTAACAATTGTGTATAATATTGCTTGTACGAAAATTTTATGTATTGGGAGGAAAACATGAAAGCATTGAAAAGACGACGTATTATGTCCGTAGTGATGTCATTTTTAATGGCAGTCAGCATGATACCAATGGATTTTACTGGTATTGTTGCGAATGCTGCAACGACAGAGGGCGTAAAGACAACATGGGATGCTGCAGATATTCTTGCAGCGACTACGCAGGACAGTGGTTTGACAATCTGTGGGGATGGATGGTCAAAAAACACAGCCAGCGATACCAAAGAATTTGAAGATGGTACAACAGCAGTAGGCGATAACGCCAAAGCGGGAAGTGCCAAGGCAAAAACAGATGGGGTTAACGCAACGGGGACAATTCCAACGGAAGGCTGCTATATCAAATACACAGCATCTGCCGATGGAAAACTTACGATATATACAAAAATAGGAAAGGGTAAGACTTTCTACATAGTACCTTCTGATGGAACAGCAGCTACTGCAAAGACGAATGATACAGATGCAAGTACGTATGATATGGTAACAGCTGATGTAACGGCTGGTGTAACTTATTATGCATATCTTTCAGGAGCTACAGCACAGGTATGGAAAGTTGCATTTGCACAGACAAAGCAGGCAACAGAAGGTGCATGGGATGCATCTCAGATCCTTGCAGCAACAACTGCTGACAGAGGACTCACGATCAATGATACTTGGTCAGAAAATGATGCAACGGATGACAAGACATTTGAGGATAACACATCAGCAAAAGGACTCAATGCCAAAGCAACAGGCAATAAGGCCAAGACAGCTGGTACAACTTCTGCAGGTCAGGTTCCGGATTCAGGCTGCTATATAAAATATACAGCAACAGAAGACGGTACATTATCCGTGTATGAAAAGACCGGAAAAGGAAAGACATTCTATATTGTCTGTGAAGATGGTACCGTCGCAGGTAAATATGAGAATGATACAGATGCAAGTACATATGATATCGTAACTGCTTCTGTAAAAGAAGGAAAATCCTATTATGCATATCTTGGTGGAGCAACAGCACAGGTATGGAAAGTAGCATTTAAAGGTGGTGCCGTTGAAGAAGTAAAGACACCATGGGATCAGGTCCAGGCACCTGTAATCAATCAGGTAACTGTCAATGAAGATGGAGATTTTGATGTTGACTTCACAGCAGTGATTGACAAACTGAAAGGTGCAGAAGATGTTAAGATCACAATGCTCGAAAATGGTTATGAGTGCAGAACACAGACAGTAAAAGCACAGAAAGACAGTGTTACATTTACTCCGGGCTGGAGTGGCAATTATACATTCGTTGCAGTAGCACAGAGACAGGGTGAGGCTGATAAAGCCAGTGAAACCTATAAATATGATAACTATGTAATCAGTGTCAAGAAACCAGTGATTGAACTTGCCAAGAATGAAGGCAACGGAAAACTCTATGTAGACTGGATCAATATTGATGATGCTGACAGCTTTGATGTAGAATACAAGCTCTCATCAGCAGAAAATTATACAATGGCTCAGGAGGGCAATACAACAGGCAATTATACATTTGATAATCTTGCAGTTGGTAAGACTTATGATGTAAAGATTACTGCAGTAAGAAAATCAGATAATTATAAATCAGTCTATACAAAGAGCAATATTGAAATCACACAGGACGAAGAACAGCAGTGGTATGCTGCAACAGTAGGTTCAGCACAGTCAAGTGATGTGACAATCAGTAATGCAGATGGCAGTGTCGCAGATCATGTAGAAATGTCATCAAAAGATGAGGCTTCCACAAAGACAAACAACAAAGCAATGGTAACTGCAGCAAATACGGACAAGACAGTTAGCATTGCCGGTAGTGAAAGTGGTAAGATTTCAGATGGTGAAGAAGGATTTACTTATTATTATACAATGATGAATCCAAATACGGATAACTTCGATCTGAAAGCAACATTTAAAATTACAGATACATCCCTGACACCTGATAATCAGACAGGATTTGGTCTGATGGCAACAGATATGTTAGGTATCAATTATTATGGTTCAGCTGATTATGTACATAAATATTTCAATCAGGTAACCAACCAGTTCTATAGTGCAAAATCAAAATTTGGTGGAATGAGAAATATTACAGGATATTTTTCAAATGATACAACAAGTTTTGATGGTGTAACAAGAACAACTGATGAGAGAAAGTATCAGAATACGGCATTTGATTTTGCAGTAGGAAATACTTATACATTTGAATTAAAGAAAACAGATAATGCCTATATTGCAAGTTGCAATGGTGAAGAATTCTCACTTGATGATACTTCGGTTCTGTCAGTACAGGAAGATGGATCTATCTGTGTAGGTGTTATGGCATCTAGAAAAGTATCTGTTGATATTTCAGATATTAGTTTGACAAAGTCAGATAGTAACGGAGTTGGATCAGGCAAGGTCGTAGACGATACAATCACTCCTTCTGCAACGATCTACTCTTCAACAACAAGTGGTTCCAAAGACTACGAATTTATCTATCAGCCAAATGTTGCAGGTCAGCTCGTTGTTACGGCTCCAGATGGTTCCGAAGCTTATAATAAAGCAGTTGCAGCAAATGAAGTAGTAAAAGTCAATGTGCCACTTACAACAGGCGACAATGAAATTAAGGCAACATTAGTTCCGGATAAGACGCAGAAACTGACATCTTACGGAGCATTTACAAAGACGATCACAGTTACCTGTCAGCAGTATGGTCTGGAGGGACAGACAATTATTGTTGCTCCTGATGCATCTTCAGATGGAAAAGGAACTATGGAAAGTCCTCTTGATATCTATACAGCTGTAAAATATGCACAGCCAGGCCAGGTACTTTATCTGAAGAACGGTTCTTATACTGGTGGAGATGTTAAGATCGAAAGAAGTGTATCTGGTACTGCCGATAAGAATATCACGATGGTAGCAGAGACGACAGGCCAGGTTAAATTTGATGGTGTTGGTCTTAATGTAACAGGTAGCTACTGGCATATCTATGGTATCCACGTTTATTATCCATCAAATGTTGGTATCCAGATCTGTGGTAACTATAATACGATTGAGATGTGTACAGTGGAAGGTTCAAAGAATACAGGTATTCAGATCAGTCGTAATGGTAGTGCAGATAATGTAGCAGGCATTGAATCACTTTTATGGCCATCCTACAACCTTGTAAAGAATTGTGAATCATTTGATAACTGTGATGCAGGAAGAAATGATGCCGATGGTTTCGCAGCAAAACTGACATGTGGAGAAGGCAATCAGTTCTATGGTTGTATTTCACATAACAATATCGATGATGGATGGGATCTGTTCGCAAAGACAATCTCTGGTGAAATCGGATCTGTTCTGATCGAGAACTGTGTCGCTTATAACAATGGATGGTTGACAACAGATGATACTACAGCTGCAGGTTATGTATATGGAGAAGGCAATGGATTTAAACTTGGTGGTTCCTATATGAAGGGCGGTCATGTATTAAAGAACAGCATTACATTTAACAATGGCGCAAAAGGTATTACAAGTAACAGTTGCCCTGACTGTGAAGTATATAATGCAACATCTTACAACAATTCAATTGCAAAAGCAGGTTCTTACAATGTTGGTCTGAATACGAAAGACAGCAATGTGAAAGAATGGAAAGTCAGTGGCCTGATTTCTATGGCAGATCCTGCAAATACAACGAAAGAGGATTTAATTCCTTTTTCACTTGCAAGTGGATCGAACTATATTTACAATGGCACAGATTCTTATAATAATCAGGGTGTCAAAGCAGATGCTGCATGGTTTGTTAATACAGATACGACAAATGCAACAACAAAAGTAACAAGAAATGAAAATGGTACGATCAATATGCACGGATTACTGGAACTTAATGCAAGTGCTCCAACAGACGCAGGTGCAAGACTGGATACAACAAGTGAAAAGGCAATTTCAGTACAGCCTGTAATGACAACAATTGTTGGATCATCAGCAGGAAAAGATCCAGTTGGCCCAACAGATCCAACAGATCCAACCAACCCTACTAACCCAACAAATCCAACAGATCCAGTAAATCCAACAGGATCACAGGATGCATCTCAGGGAACAGGGGATGGAAGCAGCATAACAAATGGTACTGACAGCAATGCACAGTCACAGACGAATGCAACAGATGTACAGAGCAATACAGATAACACATCTGACAGCAGTGTTGCAACAGGTGACAGAACAAATGTGAATCTGTATATTATTATTTTCGTTGCAGCAGGACTGATTATTGGTGGGGTATGCTTTTATAATAAAAAGAAAAACAGATCAACTAAATAATCAGCAAAAATAATTATAAACAAATACAGGCGAACAGAAACGAATATAGACAAGCAGATACAAAGATAGACGAACATAAATAAAGATAGACGAACAGAAACAAATATAAATAAGCATGAACAAACATAATTTATCAGTTAAATAGCGAAAAAGCGTTGTTTAGCAGGATGAAATTAGATAACCAGATTATGCAGGCACCCATTTTCCTTTGTGGAGAGGAAGATGGGTGTCTTTTTGCGTCAGATAAGGAAATGCAGTTGGCTATGTCAGTTTTGGAAAGAAAAGCACACAAGACGCGTAAAACGCAGAAAAATCAAGTATGGAATAGCTATTTAGTAACCGCAATTCTGAATGTCTCATATAATAATAAAAAAATAATGGAGATTCCGATGCGAAAATATATTAGAAGACTAATTGGACTTTTGATGGTATGTATGATGGTACTGTCATGCTTTACAGGATGCGAGAAGGCGGGAAGTAACAAACTGACAAAAGTCACACTGAGTGAAGTAGCGCATTCGATTTTCTACGCACCACAATATGTTGCGATTGAGGAAGGATATTTTACGGATGAGGGAATTGATCTGAATCTGGTAACTGCATTTGGAGCGGATAAGGTCATGACGGCATTGATTTCAGGGGATGCGCAGATTGGATTTATGGGATCAGAGGCATCTGTCTATGTTTACAATGAAGGTTCCTCGGATTATGCAGTCAACTTTGCACAGTTGACACAGCGTGCAGGTAACTTTGTTGTAGCAAGAGAAGATCTGAAAGATTTTAACTGGGATATGATGAAAGGAAAAACGATACTTGGAGGTCGTGCGGGCGGTATGCCGGAAATGATTTTTGAGTATGTTCTGGCAAAGCATAATATGAAACCAGGAACAGATCTTGAAATCGTACAGAACATTGATTTTGGTTCAACGGCAGCAGCATTTTCAAGCGGAAAAGGAGATATGACCCTTGAATTCGAGCCATACGCTACGTTGTTAGAGCAGCAGGGCGATGGATATGTTGTGGATTCACTTGGTACAGAAAGTGGATACGTACCATACACGGCATATTGTGCAAAGAAGAGTTATATGGCAAAGAACCCTGAAGTACTTCAGAAATTTACGAATGCAATTCAGAAAGGAATGGACTACGTAAATTCCCATTCCGCAGAAGAAATCGCTGAAGTGATCTCACCACAATTTCCTGAGACAGATGTAGAGACGATCACGACAATTGTTGAACGTTATAAAGAGCAGGATACTTGGAAAGCAGATACAGTATTTGAACAGGAAAGCTTCGATCTTTTGCAGGACATTTTGGATAATGCAGGAGAACTGACCAGTAGAGTTCCGTATGCAGATCTGGTAACGACAGAATATTCAAAAAAAGCAGCTGGTAAATAGAGCGTGTTCATTGATTTTGCAGTAGGTATCATATATAATATGAAATAAATAAAAAAACAGGGAAGTATCGCATCTGTCATCTGGGGTGCGATACTTCTTCATGCAGATAAAGGTGGAATTGATTATGACGAGAGAAAATAGCAGCACGCAGCACGAAACAAAATCAGTATTGTGGGTAATTGGAGATTCTACATTAAGCAGTTTTGAAGATAAATATTTCTATCCCAGATATGGATATGGCACACAACTGGCACAGTATCTGGATGATTATTATAAAGTAGAGAATATTGCACTCTCTGGACGTAGCAGCAGGAGTTTTACAACAGAACCGCAGTATCAGACACTTCTGAATGGAATGAAAGAAGGAGATTTTCTCTTAATTGGGTTTGGGCACAATGATGAGAAGACAGAGGCGAGTCGTTTTACAGATGCGAACGGAGATTATCGGACAGAAGGTTCATTTGCATACTCACTCTATGAAAATTATATACGAAAAGCAAACGAGGTAGGCTGCAGGGTGATTCTGTGTACGCCAATAGTCAGAAGAACGGCGACAGGACAGTGGACAGACCAGGAATTACATATTACGGCGGATGCAGCAGAATTTAAAGGCGGAGATTATGCGCAGGCAATTAGAGATCTGGGGAACGAACTGCATATTCCGGTCGTAGATATGACAGCAGTGACAAAGAAGATATATGAAGAAATGGGACCTGAGAATACACTTTATCTTCATGCATGGCCATCCAATAAGCCAGCAAGTGTAGATAATACCCATACAAATATCTGGGGCGGCAGATTCAATGCTTATCTGGTATGCAGAGAGTTAAAGAAAATGAAAGTCGCAGATATCGCGGAACATATTGTTGATGCAGGGGAGGATTCCAGCGCACCAGCAAAAGAACAATATTTAATTCCAAATCCAGCGTATAAACCAACTGTATATGATGGCAATTTGAAACAGAGCGAACTATGGGAAGATATTGATGGATTTAAAGGAACGGTTTTCGGGGATATAACGGACAAGCCGGACAAAAACGCATTTACATTGGAGAAAGATGCCAATGGAGATATGCATATTGCGGTAAGAAATAATAAAGGTAAGATTGCAGTGGTATCAGATGGACTGGCAATGTATTATAAAAAGATTTCAGTCACAAAGAATTTCAGATTAAGTGCACAGGCAGTGATCAATGATTATTTTTCAAATGATCAGGTATCTTTTGGTCTGATGGCAAGAGATGACTGTTATATCGACCAGCCATCTGCAGATGTCCTGGGTGATTATGTGGCAGCAGCACCATTAAAGCTGACCCTTGAGGACAAGGCATGGAACTGCTTTGCAAGAAAAAGCGGTGTGCTGACACAGGGTGGAACATGTACCAGGGCTTATTACCCAAAAGAAACGGTAGATCTTTGTATTGAAAGCACATCAGATGGATATGCATGTACATTTGGTGAGGAAAAGACAATTACCGGAGGATTTGATTTTAAGCTGACAAGTATTGATTCCGATTATGTCTATGTAGGAATGTTCGTATCCAGAAATGCAGACATTACATTTAAAAATATTCGTCTGGAAATACTTGATTAAGGCGCAAGAAATTGCATTGACAATCAAAGTTTTAGGGGGTATATTATTCCTTGGTATTTTGAGGAGAGTATTAAGATCTCAGAGGATGGTAAAGGGAATAGACACCAGATCAAAATAAGAGGAGATTAATTGAATGATTTTTTGTAGAAAATGTGGGGCACAGATGGATAATACAGCCAGATTCTGTGTGATGTGTGGAAATCCACTCGATGATGTGACTGATGACAGCGTGGACAAGGCAAAACAAAAGGAGCAGACGAGTCAGGAAAACCATATGCATGGCACCGTAATGGATTATTATAATGCAGCTGGAACTAAGGAAACTTTGGATAAGAAAAATCCAGATGCAAAGGCCGGTAAAGCAGTACATGACAAAATTGATGTTTTATCTGTTGTACTTTATGTGATTGGTGGATTGATCATTTTTTGCAGTATAATTGCAGGAAGTACAGTATCATCTACAATGAAAAGTGTGTCTGGTTCATATAATACATATGGTAGTAGCATGAATATGCAAAATGCGTTATACTCAAGTATCTATTATCAGATCTACATGTATGTAAATGGAGCTGTTTCAGGTATTATTTTTATTGCTTTGGGCAGAATACATGCTATCGTTTATCATATGTCCAGAAATAACCAGTCAAAATAGGAATAGGGTCTGGAATAGAAGTTTAGCGATTTCGGCTGCTGAACGAAATAAGTAAGTGAACACTTGTGCAGGAAAAATATTAAGAAAGGTGCCACGCATATATTTCCTTCACATTGATTATGTGGCTATATTACAGAAATTGTTGTAGTATATGGTGGGTTTACATAATGAAATTCAAGAAGATTGATCAGTATACCGTCAGATGCGTTCTAACAGAAGAGGATATGATCGAGCATAATATTGAGATAGAGGATTTCTTCCATGACAGAGCAAAAGTGCATGATTTTATGGAAGTATTAATTGATAAGGCAAAGGATGAGGTCGGCTATGAACTCAATGAAGACGTTCTGTCCATGCAGATCATGCCACTGCCAAAGAACGGACTTGCAATTACGATCACAGGCAGAAATGAAAATGATCTGAGCAAAATGATCAATGAAGTAACCAATATTGGTGAAATGATGCAGGAAGATGACGACAATGAAGATATGGAAGGCAAGAGCTTTATGGAACAGTTAAAGAATTTGTCAGCTTCCCTTTCGGATAAAGAATTAAAAGAAGTCATCAAGAGTCAGGAGAACAGTGAAAATGTGGTATCTGCGCCAATTCCAAAATCCATGATGGTATTAGAATTTGAAAAAATGAAAGACGTAGAGGATCTGTGTGCACGTCTTCACAAGCCAAAGTATATTACCAGCGAGTTATACAAGGATGAAGAGAATAGCAGGTATTATCTGATTCTGTTACAGAATAGACTGAAAATACAAACATTTAGTCATATTTGCGGAGTTGCCATTGAATATGGTACCTGTGTATACAGAGATGAGGTAGGAGCTGATTATGTCAGAGAGCATATGAGCCCACTGATCACTGTAAATGCAGTATTCCGACTTAGAAAAATATTAAATGTTTAATCATAGAACTTGAAAGATCCAGCGTGGCAGAAAATGCTGTCATGCTGAATTTTCATTTACACAGATCTAAAGTTCTGTTGTGTAGATCAAAGTGAAAAATTGGTACTAAGGAATACGGAGGTAATAAAAGAATGAAATTAGTAGACTGGATAATCCTTGCTGCAATTGGATATGTAGCATTTATAGCAATTCTCTATATGATCAAATTAAAGAAGGCTGGAAAGAGCAGCTGTGGAGGATCCTGTGCGGGATGCAGTGGCTGTCAGGCAGGAAAAGAAAATCAAAAGAAAGAAGCAGAAGAAGATACAGAAAACAGGCAGGAGTAGGAGACGATTATGGAAAATGTAATGGAACACAAGTGGAAGAAATTTTTTTCTTATTATATTCCGTACAAAAAAGTATTTATGGCAGATATGTTCTTTGCCTTTTTGGGAGCAGCAGTAACATTGGTGAATCCGCTGATCGTGCGCTATATCACGAACGATGTGATCTACCGGGAGAGTGGGGCGCTAAAAGTGATCCTACTGTTGGCAGCAGTGATGTTCGGACTGGTGCTGGTGGAATGTTACAGTAATTATTTTATCGCCAATTATGGTCATGTCATGGGCGCAAAAATGGAATATGACATGAGAAATGAAATCTTTGAACACTATCAGAAATTATCGTTCCGTTTTTATGACAATCAGAAAACTGGGCAGTTGATGTCCAGAATTACCAATGACTTATTTGATATTACGGAGCTTTTTCACCATGGTCCCGAAGATATTGTGATCTCTCTGATCAAATTTATCGGTGCATTTATAATTCTGACTTTGATTAACTGGAAACTGGCGTTGGCGGCTTTTGCAGTAATGCCGTTCATGTTCATATTTGCATTTATATACAATCGGAAAATGAAACATGCATTCAAGATGAACAGGGTGAAGATTGCAGAAATCAATGCACAGATCGAGGATAATCTTTCGGGTATCCGTGTTGTAAAGTCCTTTGCAAATGAAGACATAGAAATGAAAAAATTCCGCAAGGGAAACAATGGTTTTCTCGATAGTAAAAAGAACAGTTACAAATATATGGGAACGTACAATGCCGGCCTTGGTGCATTTACAAGTATGATCACAATTATTGTAATCGTGGCAGGTGCGCTCTTTATAACTGCAAACATGCTGTCCGTTTCAGATCTGATCACGTTTCTGCTCTATATCAGCAATCTGATCGAGCCAGTTAAGAAACTTGTGAATTTTACGGAACAGTTCCAGAATGGATACAGCGGTTATGAACGTTTTCTTGAAATTATTTCAGAGGAACCGGATATTCAGAATGGTAAAAATGCAAAGAAAGTCAACACATTTCGTGGGGATATCGAATTTGAAAATGTTTCATTTCGTTATGAAGATACCACAAGTGATGTTCTGAATCATGTGAATCTAAAGGTAAAAGCCGGTCAGTATATGGCACTCGTAGGCTCCTCAGGTACAGGAAAATCTACGCTCTGTAGTCTGATTCCAAGATTTTATGATGTTACAGAAGGCTCTATTAAGATCGATGGAATGGATATCCGTGATATGGATCTGCGTGGACTCAGAAATAATATCGGAATCGTACAGCAGGATGTCTATCTGTTCGCAGGCAGCGTATTTGATAATATTAAATATGGCAGACCGGATGCAACGGATGAAGAGGTAATTGAAGCTGCAAGGAACGCAAATGCACATGATTTTATTATGGAACTTCCAGATGGTTATGATACCTATATCGGTCAGCGAGGGATCAAACTCTCCGGCGGACAGAAACAACGTTTGTCAATTGCCAGAGTATTTTTAAAGAATCCACCGGTACTGATCTTTGATGAAGCGACAAGCGCATTGGATAATGAAAGTGAAAAGGTGGTACAGGAATCTCTGGAACGATTGGCAAGCAATCGTACGACATTTGTAATTGCACATAGACTTTCTACAATCAGAAATGCAGAAAATATTTTGGTGCTTACAGAAAATGGAATTGAAGAACAGGGAACGCATGAGCAGTTGATGGCAAAGGAAAATGGTGCATATCGGAATTTATACAATGCAGCGCTTGGAAAATAAAACTTGTAGACAAAAAATAACATATAATTCCAAATAATTAGATTTTATATAAGAAATACGTCGAATTATGTCAAAATAGAGATTGCGAACCAAAAAACCATAAGTTATAATAAGGATAGCAGTTATATCAATCAAATAAGAGCCAAGTTGATATATTGACTAAGTACTAATGGGAGATGGTATCATGTTTGATTTCGTTTTTGACTGGCGCGATGATTTAAGCGTTGGAATTGACAGCATTGATGAACAGCATAAAGGGTTATTTAAAATAGGCAGGGATATGGAGCAGTTATTACAGCGCCAGTGTATTGGCGTTACAGATAAACAGTTACTCGATATTGTGTGTGCGCTTAGGGACTATGTCGCTTACCATTTTTATGAAGAGGAAAGAATGATGGAAAAAGCGGGATATTCCAATCTTTCAGCTCATAGAAAGACACATAATGATTTCGTTAATTATATTAGTAACATCGATTGTCCAAAATTAAAGTCAAATCCTTTTACTGAATTGAAAAATATCAAAGAGCACGTAACAGATTTTATTTTTGAGCATATGTTGCGTGAAGATGTTACAATGGGGAAGGAACTAAAGGAAAGATATGAATATCTGAAAGATCTTTTTGAAGAAGGAGAGAAATAACAAATGCCATTTATTAATTCAAAAATCAATGTAAAGATATCAAAAGAACAGGAAGAAACAATTAAATCCAGACTCGGAAAAGCAATCGAATTGATTCCGGGTAAGAGCGAAAGCTGGTTAATGGTCGGTTTTGAGGATGAATATCACCTTTATTTTAAGGGAGATAATGCAAACAAAATCGCCTTTGTGGAAGTAAAGGTTTTTGGCGGCGAAGATAAAGCTGCATTTGAAAAGATGACAGAAGCAGTTTGTGATATTTATCAGGATGTGCTTGGTATTGATCCTGCAAATGTGTATGTGAAATACGAAGCAGTTACGAACTGGGGATGGAATAAAAAGAACTTTTAAATTTCTTATGTGAATTTAGGCTGGAGACTCTCTTCAGCTGGAAGGTGACGGCAGCGGCCGGCACCAGGTATCAGTTTCTGACAGGATGTTGGATTGTGTGGTTCCTAAAGAAGAAGCCACCGGATGAAAACGTATGTCATAAGTGCAAAACTCCGTGAGTGAGTCCCGTTAAGGGACTCGCACACGTCAGACAGTTGCACTGATGACATTTCATCCGGTGGCTTTTTCTAAAGGAACCAGCAACAATCCAACATAAAAGTCAGCTACAGATACCTGGTGCCGGCCGCTGCCTGATTTTGGGGAGCGAAGGGAAAGAGAAAGACCAGCCGAAGATGCACATGGGCGATGGGGAGTGGTGAGGGGGTGACGTGGGCCAGGCTCCTGCGAGGCAGAAGCTGACCTGACTGGGATTGGGGAGCGAAAGGGGAAGAGAGGAAGACCAGGTGGAGGTGCACATGGGCGATAGGGAGTGGTGCGGGGGTGACGTGGGCCAGGCTCCTGCGAGGCAGAAGCTGACCTGACTGGGATTGG
>CAJMQE010000019.1 GCA_905215405.1 uncultured bacterium | reverse complement strand
GAAAAAGTAAGAAAAAGCGAGTTAACAAGAGAAAAACTAAGATAATTATGGGAGGAAAAAATGGAAAGTTATAAAGGGAAAGAAGAAAAGGAACAAAAGAAACAAAGAGTAAAAAAAGAATAAAAGCATCAAAGAGAACAAAAAGGACAAAAGACTAAAGTTTCAAAAAAGATGGGGATTAAGGCAAAACTGATTCTCTCGATTTTGCCATGCTTTTTGGTTACACTGCTTGTAATCGCAGGGATGGCATATGTGAATTCAAAGAACAGTATCACAAGTAAGACTGGTGCATTAATTGCAGCAGAGGGAAAGGCTGGCGTACGAGAGATCGAAAGCTGGCAGAATGGAACACTGTCAACACTGCAGACGATGGTGAATTCTATACAGGAACAGAATTTTGATGATGAACAGATTTTAAAATATCTTGCCGGGCGTCTTGGAAAGAATGATGATTTTCCAAATGGTATGTATATTTTCCTATGAGGATGCCAAAGTGCTTGATGGAGCGGGCTGGACACCAGATCAGCCAGCTACTACAACAACATGGTATAAGGAAGGACTGAACCATAAGACATTTGCTTTTGGGGAACCGTATGTCGATTCGCTGACAAAAGAGTATATTGTCACAGCAAGTACGACGATTAGTAATCTAAATGGGAAAAAAGCAGTTGCAGCAGCTGATGTCAGCCTGACGAAACTGTCCGAAGTAGTTGATAATATGACGGTAGCAGATACGGGCGATGCATTTATAGTAGATGCAGATACAGGCATGATGCTTGCAAATAAAAATAAAGATCTTGTTGGGAAAAATGTCTCTGAAGCAGGCGATGAATATTATAATAAAGTATTTGAGTCTATGAAGAGTGGAAAAACAGATACAGAAACAATTAAAGCGAACGATGGTGCTTATATGACACAGCTGTCGAAAATCGAGGGTACATCATGGTATCTTGCATCCAGAGTTTCAGAAAGCGATATCTTTGCAGATCTGCACAGTCTTCAGATTGCAATTGTAGTTATCGGAGTTGTTATTCTGATTGTGGTTTCAATTATTATTGAAAGAATTGCAACATTTATTGCAAAACCAATTAATCGTCTGACTAACACAATCGTAAAAGTAACAGATGGAGATTTTACAGAAGATATCGTTGTGCAGGGTAGTGATGAAGTTGCAGTAATGGCGGATAATATGCGCGCATTTATGCTTGTTATGAGACGTACACTAGGTGCTTTAATGACTTTGACTGATAAACTCAATGATAAGGCACAGAACAGTACAACGCTTGCAGGTGACCTGAATCAGTCAGCTTCAGGACAGTCAGATGCAATGGAACAACTGAATACTACAGTTGAGGAACTCGCAAAAGCCATCAATGAAATTGCTGAAAACTCTACATCACTGGCACAGATCGTATCGGATACCAATGAATATGGACATAAAGTCGCTGGAAATATGAAAGATACAAGAAGCGCCGCAGAACAGGGACGTAGTGATATGAATAATGTTTCTATTGCAATGGGTGATATTGCGACTTCGATGAACGAGTTGGACGATGCAATCGATAATGTCGGAAAATCTACGGAAAAGATTGATGAGATTACCAGCGCAATTAGAAATATTGCGGAAGAAACAAATCTGCTGGCACTAAATGCAAGCATTGAAGCTGCAAGAGCTGGTGAGGCAGGACGAGGATTTTCAGTTGTTGCTGATCAGATCAAAAAACTTGCTGAAAGTTCAGCAGAAGCTGCCGATGAAATTTCTGAACTGATAGTTTCTGTCACACAGATGATCAAAGATACGGTAGCCCAGAGCCAGGATAGTACATCAAAGATAAAAAATAGTACAGAACTCGTTCAGGTTGCGTACGATAATTTTAATCTGATCTACAATAGTATTTCTACTACAAGTGATGTCATGGATAGTATGATTGAAAAGATTCATGAAGTTGATGATGTAGCAACTTCAGTTGCCGCAATTACAGAAGAACAGTCAGCTGGTGCACAGGAAATTGAAGCAACATCTGTAGAGATCACAAAACTTGCAGGTGTTGTCAGCGAAAATAGTAAGATGGTAGAAAGTGATGCCAAAGAACTTGAAGGAGCTGCACAGGAACTTCGTACAAATATTACACAGTTCAAGATCTGATAATTGACACACCTACATTTGAATGATATGATATTTCTATAATAATACTGATAATACAAATAGTACTAATGATACGGATAATACTGATAATGTAAATAGTACTAATAATATTGAAGATATACATATAGTTCATATGATGCAGATTCTGCCGCCGGGTAGCAATCAGTCAGCATCCTGAATTTTCTCCGTTAGGCCATGGCAGGAGGGAATGCAGGATGCTTTTTTTATAACTAAAAAATGCGTAAAAAGTAGACAAGTGCAAAATGCTAGCCAAATGTAAGATTAGTAGTCAAAAGTAAGACTAGTATATAAAGGCAAAATTAATAGTTTAATGTAAGAATAATAGTCAGACACAGGATTTGTAGCAAATGTAAGATTAGTAGTCAAATGCAAGATTTGTAGTAAAAGTAAGATTAGTTATCAGTCAGACGCAAAATTTGTATTTAAAGTTTTGTTATTTTTAAAAAGCAAAATTAGTTGCAAAAATAAGAGTAACATTGAAAAGTAAGATTGTCAGTGATATCGCAAGCTTACAGGAAAATTTTGTAGCTAAAATATATTAGCGAAAATAAGAAAGAAAAGTGAGGAATAAGAAGATGGATTTAAAAGTGATTACTGGAGATTTTTCAATATGTAAAGTGAATGAATTAAATGCAGATCTTTTAAAAGAAGAGTTTACATTTATTGGGAGAACCAATGAAGAACTTTCATTGGTATGCAGAACGGAAATGGTTCCTGAAAAACATAATGAAATTGAAAGTGGATGGAAATGTTTTCGAATTGCCGAGGATGCCTCATTTGAAAAGTATGGAATGATTGCATTTCTTGCTGATATTATTGCAGCCAATAAAACAAGTACGCTTGTCATCGGAACTTATGATACAGATTATCTTTTTATTAAACAGGAAAAGTTTGCAACCATTCAGACAGCACTTATGAAAGCCGGATGTCGATTTATCTAAAAAATCAACAGAGTCTAACCAATAAAAAAGAAATTTATACGTCTATAGTTGAAAAAAATAATGAATAATGTTATACTTAAATAAATTATGGCGTGATAGATAAGCAGATGTTATAACATTTGCATAATATTACGAATTTTATTTCAATTTTAAAGGAGATAATAGGAATGGAAGTAAGACCAGGTGCAAACCCAAGAGACGTAAAATTATACGATACAGAAAGACTGAGAAATGACTTCCTTGTACAGGATTTATTTGTAGCAGATGAAATCAAATCTGTATACAGTCAGATCGACAGAATTATCATCTGTTCAGCAATGCCAGTTAGCAAAGAACTGAAGCTGGAAGCTGGAGATGAATTAAGAGCAAAATATTTCCTTGAAAGAAGAGAAATGGGTGTAATCAATATCGGTGGAACAGGTACAATCGTACTTGACGGTAAGGAATACTCCATGAAATACAGAGATGGAATGTATGTTGGAATGGGAACAAAAGAAATCTCATTCAAGAGTGATGATGCTAAGAATCCTGCCAAATTCTACATCAACAGTGCACCAGCACATATGACTTATCCAACAGTATTCATCGATCCTGAAAAGGATATTAAACCAGAGAACAAATTAGAGTTAGGTACTCTTGAAGATGCTAACCATAGAATTTTAAGAAAATATATCCTTCCTGGACAGGTTGAAAGCTGTCAGTTGGAAATGGGTATTACTACTCTGGAACCAGGCAGTGTTTGGAACACAATGCCATGTCATACTCATGACAGAAGAATGGAAGTTTATCTTTATTTTGAAATGCCTGAAGATGCTCTTGTATTCCATTACATGGGCGAACCTACAGAAACAAGACATATCATTATGAGAAAAGAAGAAGCAGTTATTTCTCCAAGCTGGTCAATTCATTGTGCATCAGCAACACATGCTTACGCATTTGTATGGGGTATGGTTGGTGAAAACCAGGACTTCGATGATATGGATGCTGTAGAAATGAAAGATTTAAAATAATCTGAATTATACAGGCTATTGAAAAGGTACATATAGACTGTATTCGTACAGTCGACTGACCCAGGAAATGTCTTCCGGCAACGGAATTCATTAATATATAACAACAAAAGGAGATTAGGAAAATGTCAATTGATTTTTCACTTAAAGGAAAAGTTGCATTAGTAACTGGTGCATCATACGGCATTGGTTTCGCTATTGCTTCAAACTTCGCTAAAGCAGGCGCAACAATCGTATTCAACGATATCAAACAGGAATTAGTAGACAAGGGAATTGCTGCATACAAAGAACTCGGAATTGAAGCTCATGGTTATGTTTGTGATGTTACAAACGAAGATGCAGTTAACGAACTCGTTGCAAAGATCGAAAAAGAAGTAGGAGTTATCGATATCCTCGTTAATAACGCTGGTATCATTAAGAGAATCCCTATGTGCGAAATGACAGCTGCTGAATTCAGACAGGTTATCGACGTAGATCTTAATGCACCATTCATCGTTTCTAAAGCAGTTATCCCAGCTATGATCAAAAAAGGTCATGGTAAGATCATCAACATCTGCTCAATGATGTCTGAATTAGGCCGTGAAACAGTATCTGCTTATGCAGCTGCTAAGGGTGGTCTTAAGATGTTAACAAGAAACATCTGTTCAGAATATGGTGAATTCAACATTCAGTGTAATGGTATTGGACCTGGTTATATTGAAACACCACAGACAGCTCCACTTAGAGAAAGACAGGCTGATGGATCAAGACATCCATTCGATTCTTTCATCATCGCTAAGACTCCAGCTGCTAGATGGTTAAAACCAGAAGAATTAGCTGGCCCAGCTATTTTCCTTGCATCAGAAGCATCAAACGCTGTAAATGGTCATATCCTTTACGTTGATGGTGGTATTCTTGCATACATCGGAAAACAGCCTAAATAATAAATAGTAGATTACGTATGTAAATACTACATAAAAAACGGAATGAGTCGTCCTATTGGACGTATTCATTCCGTTTTTTTATTTCTATTAGTTGTAAGTATAAGACCTGTATGTATCAAATTATTAAAAAGATGTAAGTGTCGCGCAATAGGCATCAGCTGAATACATTCGATAGATAACAATAACCGAAAAGGAACGATTCCATACAAGATGGTAGGTACGCATGAATCAGAGTAGTTCTCGAGGGGCGATACCATACATTTTTTTAAATGCTCTGGAAAAAGTAGAATAATTGTGAAAGCCGCAGCGATAGCAGGTCTCTGTAATATTTTCCCCGGATAAAATATACTCACGCGCCAGAATTAGACGTTTCGTATTAATATAACTGTTAATGCTGACACCGGTTGATTCTTTGAATAAATGCATGAGATAGTAACGGCTCAGATAAAAACGCTCTGCAATCAGATCGATCGTTAATGGAACACCATCTTTTATACACTGGATAATATAGCTGATGACTTGCTGGATCTTTTCATTGTGTACAGAAGTATCCAGATAATCGGCATTGTCATGAATAACTGCTCGGTTCAGACAAATCATAAATTCAAGAAAAGTAAGATCCTGATATAGTTCATGTGCAAAATCGGTATCATAAAAGGTATGTTCCATTTTCTTGCAGACGGAGATCAACATATTTCGATTTGCGTGATCGGAACGAATGACATTGGATTTTTCGATCCTTGCTTTATCAAAACATGCACTTAGATTATAGGTGTCAGTCTGATACCTGGTCAGGTATTGCTTGGAAACATAAATGATGATTCTTTCATATTCTCCGTTATCCATAATATCTGGTTTATGGATTTCTCCGGCGTTGACCAGTACGATGTCATAGGGACTAAGCTGGTAATTACGTCCTTCGATACTATAGGTAACATTTCCTTTTATAAAAATCAGGATTTTATTAAAATCGTGATAATGAAATTCAAATTCTCTTTGCTGGGTATCTGTCAGATGAAAGATTCGAAAATCTTCATTCAGGTATCCCATTTTTTTATAATGTATCATTGTTTTTAAATCCTTTCTTTGTACAGTATAAATGAAAATAGCACAATATGCAATGTATAAAGCACATTTGGTGTATACATGGAAAAAGATGTCTACTATAATGAATAACAGAGTTGATTCGAGTAATTAGCGAAGGAGTGTATGCATAGCATAACAATATGCATAGAAAAACAGTATGAATGAAAATTACGTATTTGAAAAATATAACGGGATCGGAAATGACTATCTGATTTTTGATCCGAACAAAAACGAAGGAAGTCTAACAGAAGAGCAGATTAGACAGATCTGTGACAGAAATTTTGGAATTGGTTCTGATGGTATTTTGGTTGGCCCAGTATTTGATGATGGAAAAACAAAAGTAAGAATCTTTAATCCAGATGGAAGTGAAGCTGAAAAGAGCGGCAACGGGCTTCGAATATTTGCAAAATATTTAAAAGATGCAGGGTATCAGATTGACCCAAAATTCAGGGTATCAACAATTGGTGGAGATGTAGAAATCGAATATATCAATAAAACAGCGACACTGATTAAGGTTTCCATGGGAAAATTATCATTTCGCGCCGGAGATGTTGGCATGAATACAGAAGAACTTCCTGTATCAGAGGCAGATGAATGGATTAATAAGCCATTAAAATTTGGGGATGGTGAATATTCCACGACATGTGTTTCAATCGGTAATCCACACTGTGTTATTCAAATGAACCAGGTAACGAAAGAAAAAGCATGTGAACTTGGAAAATACTCTGAAAATACTTCTTATTTCAAAGATAAAGTCAATACGCAGATCGCATGGGTAAAAGATAGAAGAAATGTATCGATCGAAGTGTACGAACGGGGAGCTGGATATACACTATCATCAGGCAGTAGCAGTTGTGCAGCGGCTGGAGCTCTTTACAGACAGGGCCTGATTGATCCGGTTGTCACTGTTCATATGCCAGGTGGTGACTTAGAAATAGAGATTCTGCATGATATGGAAGTATTGATGACAGGACGTGTCAGCAGCGTTGGCAAGATTACATTAGCACCAGCATTTTTTGAGGAATTTGCAGAGCAGATGAACGAATAGAACATTTGCTGGAAGTCACTTAAAGCATAAAATTACAAAGTAGAAAGTTTCAAAATCAATTTGACCATAGGATGTATTTGTTTTAATATAATAGTATAGAATAATTCTGGACTGGATAGAAACGTACGGGATTACAGAAATGAATACGAAAGGGTAAGGTTGCTTACAAAATGGATAATAAGAACGGCAAAGGAAGCATCTATGTTGCAAGGCATGGGCAGACAGATTGGAATGCTAAGGATCTTGTGTGTGGAAGAACGAATCTTGGTCTTACAGATCAGGGAATTCTGCAGGCAGAAGAGCTCGCAGGAAAGGTCGCTAAGCTCAATGTGGATCTAATCGTTGTTTCACCAATGCTTAGAGCACAGCAGACGGCACAGATCGTCGCAGAAGTGAACCATTTGCAATGTATAACAGATGATCGTCTCATAGAGCAGAATTATGGAAAGTTCGAAGGGGCTGCCCGGAGTAATCCAGAATATCAGAAGGCAAAAATGGAATTCGTCTACCGCTATGATGGTGGGGAATCCATGCTACAAATGGCACATAGAATTTATAGTGCACTGGATTCGATTATTGAAAAATATTCAGGAAAAAATGTGCTGATCGTATGCCATGGCTGTGTAAGCAGAATTATAAATACCTATTTTAACGATTGTACCAATGAGGAATTTACAAAGTTCAGACTGGACAATTGTGAAATAAAAAGATACGAATACCCGACAGATGGTACAATGGAGGATGAAAATGGAACTTTGGGACTTAATTGATAAAGACAGAAATCCGCTAAGAAGAACACACAACAGAAAAGATCCTATGATACCTGGTGAGTATCATATAGTAGTTGAAATTTTAACAGTAACAAGTCAGGGACAACTCCTGATTACACTTAGAGATCATAATAAAGAAAAAAATCCAGATTTTTGGGAATATACAGGTGGATCTGCTATTACAGGCGAGGAGAGCAGAGAAGCCGCAGTCAGGGAACTTTTTGAAGAAACTGGGATAAAAGTAAAAGAAGACGAATTGTCGTATCTTGGTTCCGTTATGGGAAGAACGGCAATCATTGATACCTATATTATTATAAAAGATATTGCACTGAAAGATATTGTATTACAAGAAGGGGAAACGGTAGATGCCAGAATTATTACATTTGCAGAATTCTCATCGATGATCGATCGAGGAATTGTGGCACCACCAGTTGTAAGAAGATTTTCACAGATGAAAGATAAGATTTTTCAATTTGTGGAAAGTAGTACAAGTGCAGAACTATAAGCAGGAAAATGTAATGCTTTCAAGCATATAAGATAGATTACATTTTAAACACACAATGTCATACATACAAAAAAAGAACTGTACCGAATTTTCGGTACAGTTCTTTTAAGTTGATCAGTTGTACAAATAGAATCGGATAAACGAAGTTGGTTTAATAGTACCTGGCTAGCGTTTTACCTGACAAAAACAACTTGGCTTGACAGAACCAGGTGTTACGATTTAAGCGTGATCGAATTTATTTTACTCGCTGGGATTCTGCCAGAGTAGATCAAATGTTAAGGATCAAAATTGCCAGAATTCTATTTGTATGATAGAAATGCTAGAATTTGAAAAGTCTAAGTTTTTCGTTCATCTGCTCAGCAAGTTTTTCTAATTCCATTGCTTCTGTTGTGATACTTTCAACTGCGTTATTTACCTCTGTAATTGCGGCAGATGTTTCTTCTGAAGATGCGGCATTTTCCTCAGCAATCGCTGACAGTTCAGAGATTACATTGATTATTTTCGCACGCTGGTTGTCGATAGCAGCAGTACGTTTATCAATATCGGTAATGCTGACTTCGGATGCATCGATACCTGATTTAACATCCTCGAACTGGGAATTTGTACGAAGCACTTTATCGCTTTGCTCATTCATGCTCTGTGAAACTTCAACCATAGTTGATACGACTTGTTCGGAATCGTTCATCAGAACATTTACAATTTCATGGATCTCAGTTGCAGATTGTCTGGATTGTTCGGAGAGCTGTTTGATTTCGTCAGCAACAACGGAAAAACCTTTTCCGGCTTCTCCAGCACGTGCGGCCTCAATGCTGGCATTTAAGGAAAGAAGATTTGTTTGGGTCGCAATTTCGGTAATGATATTTGCAGCGGTCTGAATCTTCTGAACGGAAAGATTTGTCTCAGTTGTCTGTTTGGAAACAAGTTCAACCTGACTTGTTGCAGTTTCATTAATATTCTTTAATTCATGGATGATTGTCATAGCATCAGCGCTTGATTGTAACATTTTACCAGAAGTTTTTGTTACCTCGTCAACTTCTTTTTTTACATGTTCAATTAATTCGCCCATTTCGCCAACATCGGTACTTGCTCCGGTTGTGTCCTGTGCCTGTTGGGTTGCACCCTGTGCGATTTCGCTGACTGCGTGATCGACCTGATTCATAGATACCTGTGTCCTTTCAACAGCGGTATACATTCTTTCAGAAGCGCTTGCAAGATCGGTACCGTTTTTCTGAATAGTTGTAATAATAGCGGATAACTGATCTGAGAGTTCTTTTACTGCACGTCCGATCAGACCACTTTCATCATTTCGTTTGCAAATTTTATCAAGAGATGGATCTTGTGTGAAATCAAGTTTTGATGCATGGAATAATATAGTACTCAGTTTAACGATTGGATTCGTAACATGGCCGGAGATCCAGTAACCAAGTGGAACCAGAATTAATATAATGATCAGTGAAATAATTGAGATGAGAATTGCACTGGATGTTACTGACGCAAATACTTCAGATGTGTTTACGTTTAATAAAACGATCCAATCGTTATCGGTAATACAGTATGCAGCGTATTTGTCAACTCCTTCGTATGTGTATCGGATGACACCGTCTGCAGGTTTGTTACCCTTCTGAATCTGTGCGACAAGATCTTTTGCAACTGTGTTTTCAACGGGGTTACCAATTTTTGTTTCAGTAGGATGGTATAACATTGTGCCATCTTTTGAAACAAGGTACATATAACTGGAAGTTTTTCCTTTCATTCCAACACCTTCAAGCTGTTCCTTTCATTCCAACACCTTCAAGCTGTTCTTTTAAAAGTGCGTTCGTTATATTTTTTTCGCCCATTTCTTCTACCATTAACTGAATGCTATCTCGCTTCGTAGCACACAGATCCTGCATATAACTTTCGGATACAGATTTGATACTGCTTCTCATAGTAGGCATGGTAACTGACATAATTACGACAATTGGTATCAGAATAGCAACCAGGATGATAAACGAAACCTTCATTCGGATGGATTTTGACATCGCAACTGTTTCTGTCTTTTGTACTTCCTTTATCTTCAAAATATTTCCTCCTAAGAATAAAATGTAAAAAATAACCAGTTGCTATTATAAGATATATGTAAACTTTAATCAAGTACTATAGTACCAATTTACAAAACGTATTAGTGCGTTAATACTATTGTAATTTAAAGCAAAAAATAATTATTTATAGGATAAATGAGAAAATATACAGAATATATTACTAAATATATAATAAAGACAGAAGTTTTAAGAAGAGAGCCGGATAAACAAACAGGGAATAAAAAAAGTACGTGACCGAATAGAATCGAATATGACAGAGTAATAAATGTGTATGCTCTGTCGTATGGGAATCATTTCAATCAACGTACTCTCAATTTTAGATATGTATTTGCAATTTCTATTTCATGATGGATGATTTCTTTGTCACAGCTAATTTATTTGTCATAGCTAAGAGTAACAGTTTCTCCACCTTTGATCTCAACTACTTTATCATCATTAATAATAATCCATACGGACATGGCAGAAGGATTATATACGAAACTACGGTCAGCAGCGAATTGAAGACGATCATACGCTTCCATATAATCGACAATCTGAATATTTGTTGCGTACCAGATATCATCCTGTCCGCCCATCATTTCACAGAACTGTTCAATTACATCCCAGTTATTATCACGGTCAAATTCGTAACTGTGTCCCCATACATACATCATGTAAAGGTATTGTTGTTTCTTTAAAGCTTTGAAAGCTTTACCAAATTCAAGCAGGCCGTGATTGTGATGGCAGGTAGCTTTCCATTCCAGAAAGTTAGATGGAAAATTGAAACCATTTGTATCACCGACTACACTTCGGCCGCAGACTTCCTGTGCCTGTAAAGTATTATATGTAGCTGCATATTCATCTCCGATAATACGACCATATTTAATGCCAAGATCTTCAAGAATCCGTTCTACTCTAGGACTATAAGAACCATTCGGGTAAGCAAGTCCGCGTACTGGATAATGCATGATCTTTTCAATAAATTTTCTGTCGTCAAGAACTTCTTCAATGACCTCTGACGTAGGGCAGCGGTCGATTGTTGGATGGGTCAGTGTGTGTGCAGCGACCTCATGTCCCTTATAGAGTTCTGGCCATTCTTCAGGATTAATACGGATATCATCTTTGACAAGACCGGAATTAACGTTAAATGTTCCTTTGATTCCATATTTATTGAATATGGATACGAGTTTACGATCTGAATTTTTACCATCATCATAGCTCATGGTAAGTACTTTGTGTTTCCCACCGGGAAATGCCTTGTAAATTTTTAACATGATTTGGAACCCTCCATTTGTATAAACTGTATAAATTTTAACCTTTTGAGAACTATTATAGCACAATTATGTGTAAAAGGACAGATTGGAAAGACGTGTTATTGGCCGTTGCAACACAAAAAATGGTAATTATTTCATAAATATTTTATTGTACTTTTGAGATAAAGTATAGTAATATATTACATATAGTTAGCAAAACTACGTAACAGAGTATAGATATTGCTTTATTGTATAAGAAAGCATATATTAGATAAATTAGAAACATAAGATAAACGCAGGATGATCAGGAAAAGGAATGGAGTAGCTATGAATTATCATATTATATCAGACGGGTCATGCGACCTTGGAGTAGGGGCTTTTGAAAAATATGGAGTGGAGATCGTTCCATTTTATGTGTCCTTTGATGATGAGACATATTTAAGAGAAATCAAAGATATTGGAATCAGAGAATTTTATCAGAAGATGGTCAATGAACCGGGCGTGTTCCCTAAGTCCTCAATGCCATCTGTACAGGACTATATCGATGTATTTGAACCACATTTAAAAGATGGAGAGGCAATTATCTGCATTTGTATTACTACAAAATTCAGTGGTTCCTATAATTCTGCATTAAATGCAAAAGAGATTTTACTGGAGACTTATCCAGATGCAAAAATTCAGGTCATTGATGCTACAATTAATACTGTATTACAGGGAATTTATGTCAGAGAAGCAGCAAGAATGAAGAAGAATGGTCTCAGCTTTGAAGAAGCAGTTGCTGCGCTTGAAAGAATAAAATCCAGTGGTCGAATCATCTTTACAATTGGAAATATGGACTATCTGATCCATGGTGGAAGAGTCGGAAAAGTAATGGGCGTTGCGGCTAATAAGCTGGGAATCAAACCGATGATCCTTCTTAAGGAGGGCGAGATCTTTTCCAATGGAGTTGCCAGAAGCAGAAAGAAATCCATTGAAAAAGTCATCAGTCAGACAAGAGAACATTTTGAAAAGAATCAGTTAGATCCAAATAAATATGAAATCGTAGTAGGTTTCGGATATGACCATGATGAAGCCGTTGCGTTCAGGGATAAACTGCTGGAATCATTAAAAGAATATTCCAGTATCACTAACGTAGATATCTACCAGATCGGTGCAACGATAGGAGTTCATACAGGGCCATATCCAATTGGGGTTGCTTTACTCGAGAGATACGATGCATAGTTTTTTGAATACTTCTCCCAGACAATAGAAAAATGTGACCTTCCGGGCAGAAGTCTTGGCGGTTATTGGAATCTCGGAGTAGAGTGAATCATTTATAAAAATCTGCATGGTACCTACAGAATCCCCGCTTGTAATAGGTGCTTTTAGTGTCTCAGGCAACTGATATATGACATTGACATTATCAAATTTACTTAAGAGCATAGAAACATCTCCATTTATGGAGGTTTCTATGCTTTTTTCTATTCCGTTTTTGACAGGAACTTCTTTATAATCATCTTCTGGGCTGAATACATTTGTATAGAAGTAATTGTTCAGTCCAAAATTCATGAGCTTTTTGGTATCTGCCCATTTATAGGTCTTGTTATTAGGCCATCCACAAGCGAGAACGACACTGACAAATGTTTTCTCGTCGCGGCGTAGCGCACAAACATAACAATAACCTGCATCTCCGGTAAATCCAGTTTTTCCAGAAATAACGCCATCCATCATATTCAAAAATGCATTTGCATTGTGAACGGAAAAAGTACGGGATCCGTCTTTGATATTAGCAGGATCATCTGCATTTATGTCGGTAAAAGAATAGGTTTGTGTTTCTGTGATCTTTAAATATTCTTCATTTTGAATGGCATAGGCCATAATACGTGCCAGATCGGTTGCAGTGGTAGAATGAACACCGCCGTCATCTTCGGCATCCAGTCCGTTTGGCGTAACAAAATGAGTATCGGTGCAGCCAAGGGCAGCAGCTTTTTGATTCATGAGCTGAATGAAAATATTTACTAGAGCTTTGCTCTGCTCGGTGGATGCTTTTGCAATAGAAAAAGTTGCAGGATCGATAGACAGGCTTTCTATCTGGTCAGTATTAACTTTGCAGGGATTATCCGGATATTTAATGAGATAATTCAGTCCAACATTTTCTGCAATAGCAACAGCACTGTCATTATGCGACTGTAACATCAGAGAATAACAGAGGTCCTGAAGCCTGAACTGTTCACCAGAGCTCATATTAAGCTGAACATCCGGCATGGATGCTGCATAGGAGGAAGCTGTTGCAATTAGATCTGGTGATGCATACTCTAAGGCGATGGTAAGTGTCATGACCTTTGTGGTACTTGCATTTGGAGCAGCCTGAAATCCATTCTTTTCAAACAGAATTCTGCCATTATCAGCATCGATCAATGCTGCATATCTTGCATAAAGGTCTGTTGGAACGCTGGTTTGATAGTCTGCAGAATTTGAAACGGTATTCAGCGTATATGTATGGGAAGAAGCAGCTGATAAACTATCGTCTTCCCTGGATGTGGACATGATAAATGTCTGAGAAAGAAGAATTAGGAACAAAAAGGGAATGACTAGCTTGGAAGAATATTTTATAACAGTGTTTTTGATATTTGATAAGTTTAATTTGTACACAGTTTTACCTGACCATATATCGTTATTTAATACTATTCTGTCTTTTGAAAAATTATTCGTTTGTAGTATAATGGTTTGTGGAAAGAATAAATGTAGCGGAAGATTGATTTTTATATAGCATATATGATATAATTCCTATTAATAAACTATGAATAGTGAAAAAGAATAAAGAGAAGAAAAGGAAAAGAGTAAAGTGAATCAGTTTACAAGAACAGAGATAATATTCGGCAGCGATGCCATGGAAAAATTAGCAGATGCAAAAGTCTTAGTATTTGGTGTGGGCGGCGTAGGTGGCTATGTTGTGGAAGCACTGGTAAGAAGTGGCGTTGGGCATATTGACCTGGTAGATGATGATAAAGTTTGTCTGACCAATCTGAACAGACAGATTATTGCGACCAGACAAACGGTCGGTAAATATAAAGTTGATGTTATGAAGGAGCGAATCCTTTCTATTAATCCAAATGTTGAAGTGAATACTTTCAAATGCTTCTATTTACCTGAGACTAGAGATCAGTTCCATTTTGAAGATTATACTTATGTTGTTGATGCAATAGATACCGTAACAGCAAAGATCGATATCGTTGTTCATTGTACAGAAAAGAAAGTGCCAATCATTAGCTGTATGGGCACAGGTAATAAATTGAATCCAACGATGCTGGAAGTGACAGATATTTATAAGACGTCCGTTTGTCCACTTGCAAAAGTTATGAGAAAAGAACTGAAAGCCAGAAGAATCAAGCATCTGAAAGTTGTATATTCAAAAGAAATTCCATTAAAGCCTGAATTCTCAGAAGAAAACAGTTGTAAATTAAATTGTATCTGTCCACCGGGAGCACAGCATAAATGTACAGCAAAGAGAGCAATTCCTGGCAGTACATCTTTTGTACCTTCAACGGCTGGACTTATTATTGCAAGTGAAATCGTAAAAGATATTATAGGAAAGAATTAAGAATTCGGAATAAAATGAACGCTTTCTGTAAAGATTACATCATTAGAAAGAAAACAGGAGCGTTATAGATATGAAACAGGATGATTGTGTTTTTTGTAAGATCATTTCAGGTGAAATTCCGAGTAAAACCATTTATGAAGATGAAGAATTTAAGGTCATTTTTGATATTGCACCGGCAACGCGAGGGCATGCAATCATCATTCCTAAAAAACATGTGACAAACATCTTTGAGATTCCGGACGATATGGCATCGCATATATACTTGCTGGCGAAAAAAATAGCCATTGCATTTCGGCAGGTATTTGACATGGACGGATTCAATGTTTTACAGAATAATGGGGAACTGGCTGGACAGACAGTCTTTCATCTTCATATGCATTTACTGCCTCGTTACAAGACTGATCAGGTTACAATTCGCTGGACACAGGGATCGATGCCTGAAAATGCAGATGAGATCATTGAGCAGATTAAGAAAATTATGAATACAAAAGTCTGAACTTTGCAATGCATGACAACTGTAACACATAAGAAAGATTTGTGTTACAGTTTTTTGTCGTTTTTTATTAAGTTTTATTAGGTAAAATATGGTAAAATAAGTAATATTCTGAGTAAAAGAGGGATTTGTATAATGAGAAAGAAAAATGATCTGGGGTATATCACAAAAAATAAAAGAAAAAAGAGTAAACTACCATATATCCTTTCTGTGATTCTGGTGATTTCAATAGCGGGTGTAGCTACATTACTATATTTTCAAAATCATCATAGAAATGATGACGATGTAAGCGAGACGATCAGGCAGCAGACCGAAACAAAGGCCGTGAAAGAACAATCGGTTTCTACAACGGGACAGTCTGAATTTCAGCCTGAAGATGACTACAGTGGACAGGCACAATGGCAGGATGGTAAAGAGAAAAAGTTTCAGGTAAGCGCGGATCAGGAAGAGGACATTCATCAGGAAATGCTGCAGGTTCAGCAAGTATACAGGGATCTGTTCCTAAGTAATTCCACTGATCCCAATGCTTATAATGTACATTTTGAAAATGATATGCTGCATCAGATGGCCGATGCAATATCGAAGGAAGGAATCAGTGTATACTGTGCAAAACATGACTATAATCTGACCAATGCAGATGAAATTATTTCAGCATTGCAGAATGCAAAAGCTGGCAATAGTGCACATTTTGTTATATATATTCTGAACGAAGCAGGGGGATTGCAAAGAGATGAATTTCAATTCACAAACGGCAGTCTGTATGTAACGACTTCAGTTCTTGGTGTTAATGGAAGCATGGAGCAAAATGAATTTTACACGAACTGTTACCTTGTCTATCAGTGGGAGTATACAGAAAAAGGATGGCTGATTTATGAAACAGCGCCTTCTTTAAATTACGAAATGGATCTGCATTGTTTTATCAGAATCGAGCCACTTGATGACCTTTGCAGAGAAATCTGTTCTTCTTATATTACGCCAATTGGATATAATGTTAATCTGTTTACTACGGACTGGACGCAGGATAATTGTGATGAAATAGACTTTAACGATCTATATGAATATTTGTATCGTATGCAAAATAACTCTTATATGGAAGTCTTTTCCTACAATGATGGAATTGAGGAATCGGATTTTGAGACGACGATTCGTCATTATTTTAAGGTAAGTTCTGCCTATTTGAAAGCACACTGTGGGTTTGATGCATCAACAGGGCACTATACTTGGACGGCAGGCTATGTTGGAACGATTATACCGCAGTTATCACCGATTGCCGAAGTCGTGGATTGTACTGACGATGGGAGTGGAATTGTGACATGTACGGTGGATGGAATTCTGACAGAATGTGGACTGGATTGTGCGTACAGAAACATTGTGACCCTGGAACGGCAGGCAGATGGAACTTATAAATATATTGGAAATCAGGTTCAGCGTGATTATCAGCAGTGGACTCCCGATTCAACGCCTAGAGAGAATTTGAAATAAATGTGTTTTTTCGTAAAAATAAGTTGAAAATCAAAATAAATAAGAGTATAAAATAAAGAGTAATGCAAATGGAAATGTTTGCATCATCTTGTGCAGAGAGTGGAAGTCTGCAATAAACGGAGGTTAACATGAAAAGAACAGTAGCAGTTATTTTTGATATTATACTGGCACTGGCAGCAGTCACATTTATCATGTGTATCTGGGCAAAGCCGGTATGTACGGAGCTGGTAAAAGAAGCATACGTAGAAAAGCCTGTAAAATCCAAAGTCCTGGATGTTGTCAATCAGGTAACAAAAGGGGTAAGTGATTCAGATGCAAAAACGATAGAAAGTGCAGTCGACAACAGTAAAGTACTGGATGATATTACAGAAAAATATCTTGATTCAGTTGCAGGAAATAATGGAGTTACCATTACAGAAGCTGAAGTCAATCAGTATATAGATCAGCTGACAGATGAAAACATGAATATCATTGAGGATAAGACCGGTGTCGAACTTACAAATGATCAGAAAAACTATATAAAAAATCAGATCTATTCTAAAAGCTCACAGGTTATTGACAGCCTGAGTTCAGGAGTTGAGCAGGTGACAAGTCAGATGACACCTAAACAAAAAGCAATTTTAAAAGTTTATAGTATTTTAAATTCCAATATACTGAGATTTGGATTGATCTTTACGATGATCGTTCTTGGAATTGCAGTTATTCTGTTGAGATGGAAACATGTGAAATGGCTCTTTAACATCGGTATCAGTTCAACAGTTGCAGGTGTATTAACGGGTGGCATGATTCCTATGTGCGTACTTGCATCATCAGCAAGCCTAACAAATCGAATCCTTGGAAGTACTATGGATATTCCTGTAGATTCACTTTATGTGTATGGTGGTAGTCTGGCAGTTGCTGGAATCATTTTACTGATTGTATATTTTGCAATCAGCAGAATTGCAGCGGCAAGAAGAAGTCCATTTTAAAAAGTGGTATCGTACTTGACTTAAGAAATTAATTCATTCGACATATTCATAATATTGATTCATAAAAAGTTCCGGAAAAACGAATTCATAGTAATTTTGAATGAATAGAACAGATAGTGAGAAGCTGTCAGTCTGTAAGCACAAAGCAAGTGTTTTACAGGCTGTCAGCTTTTTCTTTTTAGTTTTTACAATAATTTTACATAGCGGTGATAAAAAAATTTACATTGACTCTTTATGATGTAAGTACAGGTAAAACCTGATTCAAGAATAATAAAAATTACGACCAACGGAAAGGATTTTTTATGGATAAATTCAATATAAAGAATTTGGAATTGTATTATGGAGATTTTCATGCACTAAAAGATGTTAATATGAGTATTCAGTCAAATGAGATCACGGCGTTTATTGGACCTTCCGGTTGTGGAAAGTCCACATTCCTGAAATCACTCAATAGGATGAATGATCTAGTCGAAGGCTGTAAGATCACTGGAGATGTGCTTCTTGATAACGAAGATATCTATGGAACTATGGATGTCAATCTGCTCAGAAAAAGAGTCGGTATGGTTTTTCAGAAACCAAATCCATTTCCGATGAGTGTTTATGACAATGTAGCATATGGCCCAAGAATTCATGGAATCCGGTCAAAAGCCAAACTTGATGAAATCGTTGAACGTTCGTTAAAACAGGCTGCAATCTGGGATGAATTAAAAGATCGTCTGAAAAAAAGTGCACTTGGACTTTCAGGTGGTCAGCAGCAGAGACTTTGTATTGCCAGAGCACTTGCAATTCAGCCAGAGGTCATTCTGATGGATGAGCCAACATCTGCACTGGATCCAATTTCTACATCAAAAATTGAAGATCTTGTTATGGAACTGAAGAAAGAATACACGATCGTCATGGTCACACATAATATGCAACAGGCAACTCGTGTATCTGACAAAACAGTTTTCTTTCTGCTGGGGGAAGTCGTCGAAGCAGGAAAGACTGAAGAATTGTTTTCTATGCCGAAAGACAAGAGAACAGAAGATTATATTACAGGGAGGTTTGGTTGATGAGAAACAAATTCGACAAGCAGTTAGAGCAGCTTAACAACGAACTGATTGAAATGGGCAGTCTGATCGAGCAGGCGATTGCTATGGCAATTAATGCATTGGTAAATAGCAATGTTGAAAAGGCAAAACAAGCAATTGAATTCGATACAGAAGTCGACAGACAGGAAAAGGAAGTTGAAAATCTGTGCCTGAAACTTCTTTTACAGCAGCAGCCAGTAGCAAAGGATTTAAGATTGATTTCATCGGCCTTGAAAATGATCACAGATATGGAACGTATTGGAGATCATGCGGCTGATATATCTGAGATTACAATTACGATGGCAAATTATTCCTATACCAAAAATATACAAAATATTCAGAAAATGGCAAAGGAAACAACAGTCATGGTCGTAAACAGTATTGATGCATTTGTAAAGAAAGACCTTGAAATCGCAAAATCAGTTATTGATCAGGACGATGTCGTCGATGCACTTTTTGATGATACCAAGAAAGATCTGATCAGACTGATCAATGAAAATGCAGAAAAGGGTGAGCAGGCAACCGATATTCTGATGATAGCAAAATATTTTGAAAGAATTGGCGATCATGCGACCAACATTGCAGAATGGGTTATTTTTTCAATAACTGGGAAACATAATGAAGACGAAATTTAAAAAATAATACTTAAATCTCCTTTTATCCAACAAATTTTACATATATTTTACATAAGCAACCCTTGTATTTTACTTCTTATTAGTAGGATAAGCATGTAAATGTAAAATCATTGTAAAAGATTAAGGAGATTTATTTATGGACTTTTTTAGTGTGTTAACTATGCTTGGCGGCCTTGCACTTTTCCTTTACGGGATGGAAGCACTGGGCGATGGGCTTTCGAAAATATCAGGAGGCAAGCTTGAGAAAGTTCTCGAAAAGCTGACTTCAAATCCAATCAAGGCAGTTCTGCTTGGTGCAGGTGTTACGGCTGTAATTCAGTCATCATCAGCAACAACAGTTATGGTCGTTGGATTTGTTAATTCAGGAATCATGAGACTGCATCAGGCAGTAGGCATTATCATGGGTGCAAATATCGGTACAACGGTTACATCCTGGATCTTGAGCCTTTCTGGTATCGACAGTAGTAATTTTCTGATTAAATTATTAAAACCTACATCATTTTCACCAATTCTTGCAATTATCGGTATTGTAATGCTGATGTTTTCAAAGAAGGAAAAGAAGAAAGATATCGGTACAATTCTTGTCGGATTTGCCATTCTGATGTTTGGTATGGATACGATGAGCAATGCAGTTAAACCTCTTGCTGATGTACCTGAGTTCACAAATATTCTGTTGATGTTCTCTAACCCTATTCTTGGTATGCTTGTCGGAGCAGTTCTGACAGCAATCATTCAGAGTTCTTCAGCATCTGTCGGAATCCTTCAGGCTTTATGTGCAACGGGAGCAGTACAGTTCTCTACAGCACTGCCAATTATCATGGGACAGAACATCGGTACATGTATCACAGCAATTCTTTCTTCAATCGGTGCAAATAAGAATGCAAAGAGAGCGGCACTGGTACATCTGTACTTTAATATTATTGGTACAGTCGTATTTATGGTCGTGTTCTACAGCCTTAATACATTTGTACATTTTGCATTCCTTAATAATGTCGCAAATCCAGCAGGAATTGCTACAATTCATACTACATTTAATGTATGTGCAACTATTTTACTTCTTCCATTTGCTAGAGGAATTGAAAAACTTGCTTATCTGACAGTTAAGGAAGATAAGACAGAAGAACTTACTACAGATGACAATGCAACAGTACTTGATCCTAGATTCTTAGAATCCCCTTCTTTTGCAACACAGCAGTGCAGAAGTCTTGCAGTTAAAATGGCTGATCTTTCAAAAGAAGCATTATTTGAATCAATGAGTCTGCTTGATAAGTTCGATGCAGATAAGGCAAAAAAGATATCCGATATAGAAGATCAGGTCGATCGATATGAAGATGAACTTGGTACGTATCTTGTTAAACTGAGTAGTAAGAATCTGCTTGAAAAGGATAGCCGTACGTTATCAACGATTCTACATTGCATTGGTGATTTTGAAAGAATTTCAGATCATGCAGTCAATATTATGGAGACAGCTACGGAAATGCATGAAAAAGGAATCAGTTTTTCAAAGGAAGCTGTTTCTGAAGTCGGTGTATTTTCAGCTGCGATCACGGAGATCGTTACAAAATCATTCCGTGTATTCGAAGATGAAGACTTACATCTTGCTATAGAAATTGAGCCTCTTGAAGAAGCAATCGATGATTTGAATATTGAATTGAAATTAAGACATGTCAATCGATTAAGAGATGGACGTTGTACAATCGAGATGGGATTTATTCTCTCTGACCTGACAACGAACTACGAAAGAGTTGCAGATCACTGCTCAAATATCGCAGTCTGTCTGATTGAAGTAAATGAAGATGGTTTTGATACACATAAATATATGGATATGCTGAAACGTGAAGATAATCAGGAATTTAAAGAAAAATATGCTGAGTACAAGAACAAATACAGCCTTGCTTAGGGAAATGTTTCAGATCTTGTAATGTACGGGAGTTTCGCTATGCGCCTTAGTCGCTGGTGGAACTCTTTGTCGTATCTAAAAGTTTTGATTGAGATATGAAAAGAATATGTTAAAATATGTAATAACAGGGAATGTGAGAATGGAGAGCATGGAAAGGATGGAATTATGTCATTAGTTTATATAGTAGAAGATGATGTGAATATTCGGGAAATTGAGGCATTTGCATTAAAGAACAGCGGACATACAGTTGTCGATTTTGAATGTGCAAAGGATTTTTATAAGAAAATAGCAGAGAAGGTACCCGATCTTGTTTTGCTCGATATTATGCTGCCAGATGAAGATGGCTTAGATATATTAAAGAAATTGCGTGCCACACCAGAAACAAGAAAGATGCCAGTTATTATGGTAACGGCAAAGACAACAGAAATTGACAAAGTAAAAGGACTTGATTCCGGAGCAGATGATTACATAACAAAACCATTTGGGGTCATGGAACTGATCTCCCGTGTCAAAGCATTACTTAGAAGAAGTGCAGATATGGAATCAGAAAAATTTCTTTCCATTGACAATATCTTTCTGGATAGTGAAAAACATGCAGTATTTGTAGATGATAAGCTGGTAGAACTGACATTTAAGGAATATAATCTTCTAAAATTCTTAATGATCAATGCCGGGATTGTCATGTCACGAGATGTGATTATGGACAGAATCTGGGGACTGGATTTTGAAGGTGAGTCCAGAACACTGGATATGCATATAAAAACACTCAGACAAAAACTGGGTGATTCAGGAAGTAAAATTAAGACAGTACGAAATGTAGGATATATTCTGGAATAATAACGAAAAAAGATTCAGAAAGGAATTAATCACAGCATGAAGAAGAAAATAAATATCAGATTGTTGTCAATTGCAGCACTTTCCATTATTCTGACTATCATTTTTTCAGTTATGATATTTTATGAATTATTCCGGAATGAAGTTGTAAATAATCTGCGTACCTATGCTCATGTGTTGGAAAGTGCGCAGGTGACAGGAAATCTGGATTCTGAGGACCTGATGCAGGAATCAAAGACAGATCAGGTACGTATTACAATTGTTGAAAAGGATGGCACGGTCAGATTTGATAGTAATGAGGATTCCAAGGAGATGGAGAATCACAGTACAAGGCCTGAGATCGTTAGCGCTTTTTCAGATGGCGAGGGCGAAGCGGTCAGAAATTCAGCAACTGTGTCAAAAAATACATTTTACTATGCTGTTATGATGCAGGATGGGGATGTACTCAGGGTTGCAAAAGAATCGAGCAGTATATTTAGTATTTTCAGTCGCGTCATTCCATTTATGGCGATTGTCGCTCTCGTTGTATTTCTTGTTTGCATAATACTGGCACATTTTCTTGTGAAGTCTCTTATTCAGCCAATTGAACGGATGGCGGAAAATATGGATGACTGTAAGGAAATATCTCCATATAAAGAGCTGGTGCCATTTATTAATACGATCAACAAGCAGCATGAAGACATCTTGCAGAGCGCTCAGATCAGGCAGGAATTTACGGCAAATGTTTCGCACGAGTTAAAGACGCCTCTGACCAGCATATCTGGATATGCAGAACTTATCGAAAATGGTATGGCGACCGATGATGATGTGGTAAGATTTGCACGTGAAATTCATGGAAATTCCAGACGTCTTTTGACACTGATCAATGATATTCTGAGATTATCGGAACTGGATTCTGATGATTGTGAAATTCCACTTGCTTATTTTGATTTGTATGAAGTAGCAAATAATTGTGTGGAAACATTAAAGATGAATGCGCAGAAGCATGACGTAACAATAGACATCATGGGACGACATTGCATGGTAAATGCAAATAAAGGAATGATCGAAGAGGTCATCTTTAATTTGTGCGGAAATGCAATTCGTTATAATAACCCCAAAGGGACTGTTATGGTCAATATTGATGCTATGCTGAATGGAAAAGTGTTACTGGAAGTAAAGGATACAGGAATTGGTATCTCGAAGGAAAATCAAGAAAGAATATTTGAAAGATTTTATCGGGTTGATAAAAGCAGGTCAAAAGAAACTGGTGGAACTGGTCTAGGACTTGCGATTGTAAAGCATATTCTCTCACAGCATAAGGCAACGATGGAACTTGAAAGTGAAATCGGTAAAGGCACGGATATTCGTATCTATTTATAAGGTAGAACGGACGGAAGAGAACGTGCAGTATTAGCTAAAGAGTGAAGATCAAAAAGAAAAGTGAATAATAGACAATAAAAAATGTCGGGAAAAGTTAATTGTGTCAAATCACAACAGGCTTTTTCGGACATTTTTTTCATTTCCGAAGCCCTTTTTATTTAAGCCATGCTGGTACAATATTTCTGTCATATACTAGTCCAGCTACTCATATATTGTGAAAAAGGGAGGCATGGGAGATGTATTTATATAACAGAATGGAGGAAATCCGCGCAATATTTCCAGCAGGAATTCAGACAAGCCTGAAAAAGAATAATGTGAATTTCAATACACTCCAGGAAATTCGTCTTCGTATCAACCAGCCGCTGATTTATATCAGTAATAACCGGGAAAAGATCCTGTCAGATGTTTGTATTACCCAGCCGGTATTAAGAGAGATCCTGGAGCATATCAGCAGTTATTCCTTATATGCATACGAAGAGGAGATCAAACAGGGATTTATAACGATTACCGGTGGACACAGAGTCGGCATTGCCGGAAAAGTGATCGTAGAACATGGCCTGGTGAAGACAATAAAAAATATTTCATTTATTAATATCAGAGTATCCCATCAGGTGAAGGGGTGTGCAGATAAAGTGATCGATTTTATTTATAAAGATGGAGTCCCACAGCATACACTGATCATTTCTCCACCAGGGTGTGGGAAAACGACACTCCTTAGAGATCTGATCAGACAGATATCAAATGGAAGTGAGAAGTATGAAGGACTGACAGTTGGCGTCGTCGATGAACGGTCTGAAATTGGAGCCTGTCATCTTGGAATCCCGCAGAATGATCTTGGCATGCGAACTGATATTATGGACTGTTGTCCAAAAGATGATGGAATGCTGATGCTCATCCGTTCCATGGCACCTAAGGTAATTGCAGTTGATGAAATCGGCAAAGCATCCGATATCGATGCAATTCGCTATGTAATCAACTGTGGCTGCACACTGATCGGAACTGTTCATGGCGAATCATTTGAAGATATCCGACAAAAACCAGTTCTTGGAACAATGATCACGGACAAAATATTTCGCAGATATATTATTTTAAGTAGGCAAAATGGCGTCGGGACCATACAGGAACTGATCGATCTGGACAGTGAGGAGAGTTTTGAGCAAACAGGAGGCTGCCTATGCAGAAATTAATTGGTGCAATTTTAATTATTGGTGGTTCAGCAATGATTTCCGTAATTGTTTGTAACAATGCCAGAATGAGAATCACCCAGCTAGAGACGATCAAAAGAATTCTGCTTATGCTAAAAGGGGAAATCTCTTATGCAACGACTGCGTTGCCGGACAGCTTTCTAACGATTGCAGCACATATGAATGACGAAATATTTCGCACATTCTTTGAAAACGTGGCGGCAGATATGAAAAAGATGACCGGGAAAAGTATGAAAGAAATATGGAGTGAAAATGCAGAGCAGTATATTACAAAATCGAAGCTGGAAAAAGAAGATATTCAGGAGTTTATACAGTTTGGAGACGGACTTGGATATCTAGATAAAGAGATGCATATGAATTCCATTAACTTTTATCTTGAAAAGCTGAATGAAGAAATACACAGAGCAAATCTGGAAATCCAGGATAAATGTAAAGTTTACAGATGTTTAAGTATGGCAATTGGACTTTTTATCACGATTATTATCATTTAAAGTTGGGGGAACAATGGAAGTCAGTATAATTTTTAAAATAGCAGCAGTAGGCATTATTGTATCAGTAATAAGCCAGATCTTAAAACACAGTGGGCGCGAAGAACATGCATTTCTCACAAGTCTTGCGGGATTGCTTCTGGTCTTATTCTGGATCATACCATATATCTATAATCTGTTTGAAACGGTGAAGAAACTTTTTCAGTTATAACAGAAAATAAAGTTGCACAGTGGCAGGAACAGAGGAATGAAAATGAATATTATCAAATTATCGATACTTGCCATTATGGCAGTACTTATGGCAGTTATGTTAAAAAATACAAAAGGGGAATACAGTACCTATATTGCAGTTGGAACGACGGTCATTATTTTCTTCTATGTGGCAGGAAAGGTCGGTATTGTAATCGATACGATCAATCGAATGCAGTCATACATAAATATCAACAAAGCATATGTGGAAGCTCTTGTTAAAATGATTGGAATCACGTATATCTCTGAACTGACTTCTGGAATTTGTAAGGATGCAGGGTACAGTTCCATATCCAGTCAGATAGAGATCTTTGGTAAAATATCGATTCTTGCAGTCAGTATGCCGATCATTTTGTCACTTATGGAAACCATCAACCAGCTGTAGGAGCAAAGGAGCAAAAAAATGCGGTTATTGCGTTGGAAAATAACAGCCATATTTACCATATTTTTACTGGCAGTACTGATTCTGATGCCAGTCGAACAAACGTGGGCGGCAACAGGGAAGAGCACGGCCAGCGAAAAAGCAACAGCTCAGAGTCAGGCTTCTCAGGAAAGTGGACAACAACTGGATGACTATGATTTTAGTGGAGTTGATGATTCACTTGATATTGATGTGGATTTTAAAGATATGGTACAGAAAATCATTACAGGAGGGACCGATTCTGTTAAACAGAATTTCTTTGGACAGATCATAACTACGATTACAAAAGAACTGCAAAGTAACAGGGTCGCATTGGTTCAGATCCTGGCATTATCCGTAATAGCGGCAATCTTTACGAATATTACAGCATCTTTTAAAAGCACGCAGATATCAGATATGGGGTTTTTTGTTACCTGTCTGGCATTGATCACGATTCTTTTGGCAGTGTTTACTTCCGCAACAAATCTTTCAAAGGACGCAATCAGCTGTATCATAAAATTTATGAAGTCATTGATACCTATTTACTTTTCTTCTATTGCAGCTACGTCGGGAAGCTTGACGACGGTTGCATATTACGAAGTCATACTGATGGTAATTACACTGATTAACAGTATGTTTCTGCATGTTGTGATCACTGGAAGTTATATTTATGTGATCGTTTCTATTGCGGACTGTATTTCAAAGGAGGAGAGCCTTTCAAAATTGTGCGATTTGATCAAAACGGTTCTGACGTGGATCGTAAAGACAAGTCTGGCGGCGGTAATCGGTATAAATGCAATTCAAAGTCTGATCTTGCCAGTTGCGGATTCGATGAAGACGAGCGTATTATCAAAGTCGCTATCTATGATTCCAGGCATTGGTGGTGGAGTCGGTAGTATTTCCACGACCGTGATCGGAGCAGGCACATTGATCAAAAATGGAATTGGTGTTGCAGCTCTTGTCGTCGTGATTGGAATCTGTCTGGTTCCGATCATAAAACTTTTGATATTTGTACTGACCTACAAATTTGTCAGTGCTATTATTCAGCCGATATCGGATAAGCGGATCGTCCAGTGCATCAATAATTTATCAGAAGGGATAGGAATTCTTTTGATGACAGTGGCTTATTCAGCGATTATGTTCATTATTACAATTGCAATTATCTGTGCATCAACGAATGTGAATTATCTATCTCTGTAGAAAATGGATATTTTGAGAATTCGAAATTAAAAAAGTCGAAAAGTAAAACATATGATCATTTGTAGCAGGAAAATGAGGATCAGAAAGGGTGAAAAGTTATGGATGCAGTTCTCGGATGGGTCAAACAGATCGCAATGTTCTATATCATTGCAAATGTTATTATTCATGTGTTGCCCAATGGAAACTATGTTAAATATATTAAGCTTTTTGTGGGATTGATTCTGATCGCAGTTGTACTTGGCCCTGTTACAGGATTTTTTCATATAGATCAGATATTTAACGGGCTCTACCAGTCGGCAGTCGCAGACAGCAAAACGAGCGAACTGAAAAATGAACTCAGTTATGCCGAGCAGTCAAGTTACGATCAGATCATAAAACCATATAGAGAGGAAGTAATCAAAAATGTAGAGAGTATCGAATTGGAGAATGAACTTTATCCGGTGAAGACAGAAGTGGAATTTGATACAGATTCTGGAAGTGAAAATTTTGGACAGATCAAATCCATTTCCATGGTGGTCTCAAAAAAGGAAACCGAGAGCGACAAAGTCTATATAGACAAGATCAAGGTTGAGGTTGGAACCCAGCAGAGCAAGGAGAACCTGAGCGTACAGGCTGTAAATACGAAAACAGCGGTCGCTGACTTCTATAATATGGAAGTTGATAATATAAATATTAGTGAGGGAAGATAATGTTATCATTAAATGATTTAAAAAAGAATATCTTTAAAAATATAGGGATTGATAAAATACTAATTATTATCATGGTAGGAATCCTGATCCTGGTTATTACGATTCCGACCGGTTCGAAAACAAAAAGTACCACAACAGCATCCGAGACTGCAAAAGCCGACAGTTCTTCAGATACGAGTGATTATGAGCTGACCCTGGAGAATAAGATCAAAGCAATTCTGACGAAAGTCGAAGGAGTCGGAAAAGTTGATGTTATGGTAACACTCAAAGGAACAGGTGAAAAAGTGCTGGTAAGCGAAGATACCAATTCAGAGAGCAGCGTGAAAGAGACAGACAGTGATGGTGGTGTAAGGGAATCAACTGACAAGTCATCCTCCCAGTCCTATCTGTATTCCGATTCACAAAGTGGAAGTGAGCCCTATGTGGCACAGGAAATAAAGCCGGAAGTGGAAGGTGTTGTAATCATTGCACAGGGTGGTTCAGATTCCATAGTTGTCTCCAATATTACCAAAGCGGTAGAAGCTTTATTGTCTGTACCAGCTCATAAAATACAGGTTCTGAAAATGAGTGATTAATTGTCATAAACTGCAGGAAATAACATAGGATATTATAATCAGAAAAGCCATTTATGAATAAATGCAATGTATTTTTCAATAATGAAAACAGGAGGGATATTTTTGAAAAAGTCATTCAAAAAAAATCAGGTTATTATCACAGTCCTTGCAATTATGATTGCGGTTGCAGGCTACATAAACTATTCAGGTAATTTACGTGAAATGCTGAATGGTACCAAGACGCAGGCAAAGAGTGAAGATCAGGTATTGGCAGAAGGAATCGATGCAGATTCGCAGGAGATCGTAAGCAATGATGTTGATCCGGATGCAGAAAGCATTGTAGAGCCAGGAACCGCTGTTCTTACTTCAGCCAACATAGCCAGTGTTATCTCAGATGCAAAGCTGAACAGAGAGCAGGTAAGAGCAAAAAATAAAGAAACACTGTTAGATATTGTAAATAGCACAAATGTATCAGATTCTGCAAAGGCAAATGCAGTTGCACAGATCGCAGATCTTACAGATGCATCAGAGAGAGAAATGGCAGCAGAATTACTACTTGAGTCAAAAGGATTTTCCGATGCAGTCGTATCAATTGTGGATGGAAATGTAGATGTCGTAATTGGTAAAACAGAGCTTACTGACAGTGAAAGAGTCCAGGTCGAAGATATCGTGAAAAGAAAAACCAACACGACCGCAGATAAGATTACAATAAATGTTTGCAATAATTGAAATAATTTATTATAATGGTACATATTAGATAAGAAAATGTATGAAAATTCGATATTCTGAATTTATAACATTTTAATAAGCAGGAGGTATATCGATGACAAAAGAATTCGAAGATAAGGGTAATAATTATACAATTCATGAGAATGTTAATATAGGTGAAGTTCGTGTAGCTGATGAGGTTGTTGCAATTATTGCCGGGCTTGCGGCAACAGAAGTGGAAGGCGTTTCTTCTATGGCAGGCAATATTACGAATGAACTGGTAAGCAAACTTGGAATGAAGAATCTTTCAAAGGGGGTTAAGGTTTCTGTAAATGAAACATCAGTTACAGTTGATCTTACTCTTAATCTTGAGTATGGATATGGTATTCCGGAAGTATCAGCAAAGGTTCAGGATAAAGTTAAGAATGCAATCGAAACGATGACAGGACTTGAAGTATCTGTAGTTAATATCAGGATTGCAGGCGTCAACATAGATAAGAACAATTAATCACTTGTGTAGAAAAGGTGTCTATACGGCACCTTTTTTGCCTTATATGTTTTTATCAGGGAGTATCCGTATACGTTTAAAGGGACATGGCGGTTTCTCATAGAAACCAGAAAAAATTATAAAAAAGGATAAACAATTTAATATGAAAAGATCAATTATAAGAAAACACGTATTTATGCTTTTATTCAGAGTAGAATTTCATGACGCACAGGATTTAAAGATGCAGGACAATCTCTATCTGAATGAATTAGAACATCTTTCTGATGAAGACAGACAATATATTCAGCACCGTGTAGATACAATTACAGAGTTACTGCCTGAAATTGATGAAAAGATTGCAGCTGTTTCTGAAGGCTGGACAATTGACAGAATCGGTAAAGTAGAACTGACATTATTAAGACTTGCTACTTTTGAAATGTTATATGATGAGGATATTCCTGTAAATGTAGCAATCAATGAAGCAGTAGAACTTGCGAAAGTATATGGTGGTGACACATCTCCATCTTTTGTAAATGGCATTCTTGGAAAACTTGTAAAATAATCTGACAGACATCCGTGTGGAAAGTGATTTTCACACGTGATTTTTGTGTTAGAGGAAATTTTTCGCAGAGATTGGAGAAATAATGGCAGGTGTATATTCTGTAACACAGATTAATTCGTATATAAAGAATATGTTCCGGCAGGATTTTGTACTCAACAGGATTTCTGTACGTGGAGAAGTTTCCAATTGCAAATATCATACCTCCGGACATATATATTTTACACTGAAAGATGAATCTGGAACGATCAGTGCAATTATGTTCGCCAGTCAGGCAGCCGGGTTAAAATTCAGGTTACAGGAAGGGCAGAAAGTAATTGTAGACGGTCGTATAGATGTATATGAACGGGATGGCAGATATCAGCTCTATGCTAATAAGATCACACTCGATGGCGAAGGAGATCTATATGTTCGTTTCGCTCAGCTCAAAGAAGAACTTGAAGAATTAGGCTTATTTGCGGCGGAATATAAAAGACCAATTCCGAAATATGCTACGACAATCGGAATCGTAACAGCAAGTACAGGCGCAGCAATTCAGGATATTATCAATATCAGTACTAGGCGGAATCCATATGTACAGCTAGTTCTTTATCCAGCATTGGTACAAGGCGACAATGCAAAATACAGTATAGTAAAAGGAATTCAGAAGCTGGATGCAATGCATCCGGATGTGATCATCGTTGGTCGTGGAGGTGGTTCCATTGAAGACCTTTGGGCTTTTAATGAAGAAATCGTAGCAAAGGCGATCTTTAATTGTGAGACGCCAGTCATCTCTGCAGTCGGTCATGAAACAGACTATACAATAGCTGATTTCGTTGCGGACATGCGTGCACCAACACCATCAGCAGCGGCGGAACTGGCTGTGGCTGATGTAGGTCTGACTATGGAACGAATCAGTGCATATGAGCAGACTTTGAACCGGTTGATGAGACAGATGGTGGAGAACAGACGGTCTTTGCTTGAGACATATAAATTAAAACTCAGTTACTTGAATCCAATATCCCAGATGAATGAGAATCGTCAGAGAGTATTGGATTATGAGGAAAAACTGAATGATGTAATGAAAATGCTGGTGGTACAAAAACGACATCAGATGGCGTTACTGGCAGAAAAACTCAATGGGCTTTCTCCACTGGCAAAGATGAGTCAGGGATATGCCTATGTAGAAAATGAAAATGGAACGCCAGTAAAGAGTATGAAATCTGTAAAGAAAGGCGAAAATCTGAATATCCATCTTACAGATGGTAAGATCAAAGCCAGAGTATTAGAAACAGATACAGTACAATAGAACGGAGGAAGGCAATGGCAAAAGCAGTTTCTTTAGAAGAATCATTTGCTGGAATCGAGAAGATCATCCAGAGTCTTGAGAGTGGTGAATTATCACTTGATGAATCTTTTAAACAATATAACGAGGGTTTAAAACTGATCAAAAACTGTAATACCCAGCTTGATAAAGTGGAAAAGAAAATTATCGTTTTAGATGAGAATGATCAGTAAATTACAAAAACGAGGGAAAAGTGGACAGAATGGAATTTAAAGATGAATTAGAACAGAAAGTTGATCATGTAAATACAACAGTTACCGCATTTCTTCCGAAAGAGACAGGAATGCAGAGTAAAGTAATTGAAGCCATGAATTACAGTGTATTAGCTGGCGGCAAACGTCTCAGACCACTGATTATGTCTGAGGTCTTTCAGATGTGCCAAGGTAAGTCAGAAATTATCAGACCATTTATGGCAGCAATAGAAATGATTCATACGTATTCACTGGTACATGATGATCTTCCGGCCATGGATAATGATGAATTCAGACGTGGTAAACTGACAACACATAAGAAGTTTGGGGAAGATATCGGTATTCTTGCAGGTGATGGCCTGTTAAATTTTGCTTATGAGACCATGATGAAGGCTTTCACTTATGCAACAACGCAGGAACAGATCAGTGCCACGGTAAAGGCAGCGAGAGTATTAACGGAAAAAGCCGGCATTTATGGTATGGTCGGCGGTCAGACACTTGATGTAATTCTGACAGACAAGCCTATGAATGAAGAGCAGATGGATTTTATATTCAGACTGAAAACAGGAGCACTTTTAGAGGCTTCTTTTATGATCGGTGGTATTCTTGCAGGCGCCAGCGATGAAGTGGTGAAAAAGCTGGAACTGGTAGGGAACAGAGTCGGAATCGCATTTCAGATTCAGGATGATATTCTTGATATTACAAGTACACAGGAAGTGCTTGGTAAACCAGTATTAAGTGATGAGAGAAATGGAAAAGTCACATATGTCACACTTTATGGAATGGAAAAAGCAAAAGCAGATGTGGATGCTTTATCAAGAGAAGCGTGCAAGGAACTGAAAGCAGTTGCAGAGAATCAATTCCTTGAGAAATTGATTTTAAAACTAATTAACAGAGAAAAGTAGGAACAGATATGATACTCGAAAAGATTAACAAGCCGAATGATATAAAAAGGATAGACGAATCTGAATACCAGCTGCTTGCAGCAGAAATCAGAAAGTTCCTGATCAAAAGTCTGAGCACGACTGGTGGTCATCTTGCTTCTAATCTTGGTGTTGTGGAACTGACAATGGCACTTCATCTTGTATTTGATCTACCAGATGACAAATTGATCTGGGATGTAGGGCATCAGTCCTATACACATAAAATTCTGACAGGTAGAAAGAATCAGTTTGATAAATTACGTAAGTTTGGTGGCATGAGTGGCTTTCCAAAGCGTAATGAAAGCGATTATGATGCATTTGATACGGGACATAGCTCGACCTCTATTTCTGCAGGGCTTGGCTATGCTTATGCCAGAGAAATCAAAGGGGAACATAACAGTATTATTTCAGTGATCGGAGACGGTGCACTTACAGGTGGTATGGCTTATGAAGCACTGAATAATGCAGCTCGTCTGAAGGGAAATTTTATTATTGTGCTCAATGATAATGAAATGTCCATATCAAAAAATGTTGGTGCAATATCAAAGATTCTGGGAGATGTCAGAACATCAAATTCCTATTATGATTTAAAAGAAGGCGTGGCCAATACCTTATCAAAACTGCCAAAAGGTGATGTGCTGGTCGATAAGATCAAAAAGACCAAAGCGAATATTAAGCAGTTCCTGGTCCCAAGCCAGATCTTTGAAGATATGGGGATTACTTATCTGGGACCTGTAGATGGACATGATATTGGAAAACTTATAAAGATCTTTAACATAGCAAAAAGAGTTGATCACGCAGTTATTGTACATGTAATTACGGAAAAAGGACATGGTTACAGACCGGCAGTCGCAGACCCAAGCCTGTTTCATGCAATTGGACCGTTCAATATAAAGACAGGTAAACCATTGGTCGGTTCAGCAGCATTGACATATACCAATGTTTTTTCCAATAAATTATGTAATATGGCAAAAAAAGATGACAAGATAGTTGCGATTACAGCGGCTATGCCAGATGGAACCGGACTTTCAAAATTTGAAAAATGGTTCCCTGACAGGTTCTTTGATGTCGGAATTGCAGAAGCGCATGCGGTGACTTTTTCAGCAGGCCTTGCTGCAGGTGGTTTAAAACCAGTGTTTGCAGTATATTCGTCCTTTTTACAGCGTGGATTTGATCAGGTATTACATGATGTATGTATTCAGCAGCTTCATGTTGTATTTGCCATTGATCGAGCTGGCCTTGTCGGAAGTGATGGCGAAACACATCAGGGGATTTTTGATCTGTCTTTTCTATCATTGATACCGAATATGACAATCATTGCACCAAAGAACGCATGGGAACTTGGTGAAGCCATTGAGTATGCAGTGGAAAAGCATCAAGGACCTATTGCAGTGAGATATCCACGAGGTGAAGCATTTACAGGTTGTGAAGAATATAAAGAAGCATTTGCTTATGGTAAATCAGAAGTTATGAACTGGGAAAATGAAATATTCCTGATAGCTGTAGGTAGCATGGTCGAAACAGCGCAGGAAGTTCGTAATAAGTTACTTGCTGCTGGTCATCATGCCAGCGTAGTAAATGGAAGATTTATAAAACCAATCGATACAGATATAATAGATCGTGCAGTAAAAGAACACCAGATCATTGTGACAATGGAAGAAAATGTGTTAAATGGTGGCTTTGGCGAAAAAGTAACAGAATACGTTTCAGATTGTGAATACGATGTCAAAGTACTTAATATTGCGCTTCCAGATGATTATATAGAGCATGGAAGTGTTGATATTTTGAAAAAAGAAGCGCAGATCGATGCAGATAGTATTCTGACGAAAATTCAGAAGTGCCTGTCAGAAAATACGCCAGGTGCATAAGCAAAACATGAGAAACGAATAAATACAACAAAATAAAAATGAAAGTGTACAAATAAATGAAAGAAAGATTAGATGTTTTATTAGTAAACAAAGGACTTGCTCAGTCAAGAGAAAAGGCGAAAGCAATCATCATGTCGGGCATTGTTTATGTAGATGGTCAGAAAGAGGATAAATGCGGACAGTCTTTTGATGTTACAAGTGAAATCGAAGTCAAGGGACATACACTGAAATATGTCAGCAGAGGCGGACTGAAACTGGAAAAAGCAATGGAGAATTTTACGGTTACTCTTGACGGAAAGATCTGTATGGACGTTGGATCTTCAACCGGTGGTTTTACGGATTGTATGTTACAGAATGGTGCTGTCAAAGTATACGCTGTTGATGTTGGACATGGACAGCTTGACTGGAAACTCAGAAACGATGACCGAGTTGTTGTAATGGAAAAAACAAATATTCGTTATGTAGAGCCAAAGGATGTTGCAGACAGAATTGAATTTTCCAGTATTGATGTATCTTTTATTTCCCTGACAAAGGTACTTGGCCCGGTAAAGGAACTTCTGACGGATGATGGACAGATTGTCTGTCTGATCAAGCCACAGTTCGAAGCTGGCAGAGAAAAAGTCGGCAAAAAGGGTGTTGTCAGAGATAAAGCTGTACATCTTGAAGTAATTGAAAAAGTAATTGCTTTTGCAATTTCTATTGGTTTTGAAATAAAGAATCTCGAGTTTTCTCCTGTAAAAGGACCTGAAGGAAACATTGAATATTTATTACATCTTCAGAAACATCTGGAAGGCACATACGAAGAAATTCCATTTGATGCGTCCAAGATTGTTGAAAAAGCTCATGAAGTATTGTAAAATGGACATAGAAGCGATAAGCGATTGTGTAGAATGCTGAATTGGTATGAGTCAGTTTTGGCAGGATAGGAATGAAACATAACGACGAACAATGATTGGGGATTCATATGAACAAGTTTTATATTATTACGAATAAAATGAAAGATCCTGACTATTCATTTACCAGAGAAATCATGGACTACCTGAACAGTATGGGAATGGAATGCCAGTGCCAGGATTCCGAACAGGATCTCATGTATACCAAATACAGATATACAAACGCGGATTTAATTCCTGATGATGTAGAATGTATTATAGTCCTTGGTGGTGATGGCACACTGATACAGGCAGCCAGAGATTTGAATAAAAAGAATATTCCGATGCTTGGAGTAAATATTGGTACCCTTGGATTTTTAACGGACACAGAAAAAGAATCCATATACCCGGCGCTTGCGTCAGTCATCAAAGATGAGTTTGAAATTGACAGCAGAATGATGCTTGAGGGTAGAGTTTACCGCAACGGAGAACTAATTTATCAGAATACAGCACTGAATGATATTGTCATTAATCGCTGTGGTACATTAAGAGTGATTGACTTTGACGTTCATGTGAATGGAGAATATCTGAATTCCTATTCTGCAGATGGTGTGATCATTGCAACGGCAACCGGTTCGACAGCATACAGTTTGTCAGCAGGTGGTCCAATTGTTCAGCCAAATGCGGAACTGATGATGATTACACCGATCTGTCCACACACACTTAACAAACGAAGCATTATACTCGGTGCTGAGGATAAGATAGAAATTCTGATGAGTGATAACAAAGGCTTACAGGAAGAACGTGTGGCATCGTTTGATGGAGAGCTATTCTGTAAGATGGTAACTGGTGACAAGATCGTGATTACACGTGCAGAAAATAAAGCATCTTTTGTAAAGACAAATAAGCTCAGTTTTCTTCAGGTAATTCGCCAGAAAATGTATAACTAACCGGCAGGCAGTTCCGGAAAGCAATAAATCCGGTACTGTCTGTTCTTGCGTTTATGACAGTATTTTCACGATTATTGATTTTGTTCTTGCCAATTCAGATATTTTTTATGTATAATATAAGAAATAAACTGCATATTACAAAGTGAAATTGCATAAACGGGAAAATAACTGTATAATCATGGTAAACGTGATAAAAATCTGAATTACAATGTTCCAGCGAACTGGTTTTGCTTGCAACATAGAGGAATTCATGAAAAAAATAGGAATGGGATGAAATATGAAATCAGACAGACATAGTAAAATTATAGAATTAATATCTAATCATGATATCGAAACACAGGAAGAACTTGCAGACTGCCTGAATAGAGCCGGGTTTAATGTGACACAGGCAACTGTATCCAGAGATATCAGAGAGTTGAAACTCACAAAAATGTCAGTCAATGGCGGCAAACAGAAATATGTTATCGTACAGAACAGAGATAACCAGATGAGCGACAAGTATATGCGTGTCCTGAAAGAAGGATTTGCATCCATGGATATGGCGCAGAATATTCTGGTCATTAAGACAGTAGCCGGAATGGCTATGGCAGTTGCTGCAGCACTGGATGCTATGAACTGGCATGAAGTTGTTGGCTGTATTGCTGGTGATGATACAATCATGTGTGCTGTTAGATCAGTGGATGACACATATATGGTCATGAGAAAAATTAACAAAATCGTAGGGCATTAATGAACAGACTTAGGAGAATCTTTCGTTAGAAGGAGGATTTATGTTATTAAATTTATTCGTGAAGAATATGGCTTTAATTGAAGAAGCCGATATTTCTTTCAAAGAGGGACTGAATATCCTGACAGGTGAGACTGGAGCAGGTAAGTCCATAATTATCGGATCAATCAATATTGCACTGGGTGGTAAAGTTTCGGCGGATATGATCAGACGTGGAACAGACTACGCACTTGTACAGTTAACATTTCGCGTAGATGATCCAAAGAAGATCAAGATGCTCAAGGAACTTGATGTAGAGGAACTGGATGATGGTGAAGTCCTGATATCCAGAAAAATCACAGCGAACAGGAGCGTCGTCAGAGTCAATGGGCAGACGATGACACTATCCCAGCTTCGTCAGATCTCTGCAATACTCATTGATATTCATGGACAGCATGAGCATCAGTCACTGATGTATGAATCAAGACATCTGGAGCTTCTTGATCGATTTAATGATGAAGAGACAGTAGTGCTGAAAGCACAATTAAGGACATTGTACTCCCAGTATGCACAGCTCAGAAGAAAAATGGACGAGATGTGTATGGATGAAGAACAGCGACAGAGGGAAATCTCTTTTATGCAGTTTGAAATCAATGAAATTGATGAAGCACAGTTGGAAAAAGAGGAAGATCTGAAACTTGAAGAAAAGTACAGAAAAATGTCTAATTTCCAGAAAATTTATGAAGAAATTTCAACAGTCAGCGGCTACATTGGACATAATGATGTGGAGAATGCTTCTGACATGATCAGTAAGGCGGTTAGAGCACTTAATAGCGTGGTCACTTATGACCAGGAAAAACTCGGTCCGATCCAGGATCAGCTGATGGATATTGAAAATCTGATGAATGATCTGGATAGAGATGTTTCTGGCTACATAGCTGATTCCGATTTTGATGTACAAGAATTTGAGGTAATTCAGAACAGACTCAATCTCATCAACAGTCTGAAAATGAAATATGGCAGAACGGTCGAAGAAATCACGGCATATCGTGATGAAAAGGCTGCAAGGCTGGAACAGTTAGAAGATTTTGAAGAGAACAGACTGCAGTTAACAAAAGAACTGAATGAAATTCAGGAGAAACTGGAAATTCTTTGTATGGAACTTTCTAAGAAACGTCAGGCGACAGCAGAGATTCTTTCAGCTAAAATCACACAGGCACTTGTGGAATTGAATTTCGTACAGGTGAAATTCAAAGTCGATTTTAAAAGGACGGAGCACTATTCAGCAAATGGCTTTGATTCTGTCAGATTTTTGATCAGTACGAATCCTGGAGAAGCATTGCATGCACTTGCAAAGACTGCTTCAGGTGGTGAAATGTCAAGAATCATGCTTGCTATAAAAGCAGTTCTAGCTGATAAAGATGATATTGAGACACTTATATTTGATGAAATTGATACCGGAATCAGTGGACGAACGGCACAGATGGTCGCTGGAAAAATGCATGAAATAGCTGCAGACCATCAGGTAATCTGCATTACACATCTTCCACAGATCGCTGCAATGGCAGATTCCCATTTTATTATTGAGAAAAATATAAGTAATCAATCAACAGTTACCACAATTCATGAGTTAAGTGAACAGGCAAGTGTCGAAGAACTTGCAAGACTCCTGGGCGGAATGCAGATAACAGATACCGTTCTTGAGAGTGCACGTGAAATGAAAAATTTTGCCAGAAGAAATGAAAAATAAATAAAAAATGCCTGAAAGCGGCATAAAAACTTTAAAAGTACATTTACATGCGTTTGCACATAGCAACGTATGATAGTCAGCTTTGCACACAGGCCAGATTTAGAAATGTCTGTGGCTGAATATGGACATATTACCAAAATAACCTATATTATATTTTATTGGAATGCACATAATAAAATTATCATCACAATCTGTTGAAAGGATGTATTATTATGTGGCAAAAAACCTCAATAAAAACAAAATATAGGTTATTTTTATTTTTGCTACTTGCTGTGAGTGTTGCAGGAATTTCCTTCTTTTCCATGCGGTATCTTTCACAGCGGGTGCCATCAAAAATCAATCTGACAAAAAATCAGGTCAAAGTGATCGATTTGGATTTGCCGCTAACAGGAGAAATTTCATCCAATTCCGTGTCTTCTGTCAATTTCACCTCCCCAGTCTCGTTTAAAGCGGGAGAAGTTGGCGAATATAAGCTGAAATTAAAGCTTTTTGGATTATTCGATGTCAAAACGGTAACGATTAATGTAACAGATGAGAATCAGTTGATCCCGTGTGGAATTCCAATCGGCATCTACATGAAAACAGATGGAGTATTGGTAGTAAATACAGGCGATATTACAAATTTACAGGGTATGTCAGTTTCACCTAGTACAGATATTTTGAAAGCGGGAGATTATATTACAAGTGTAAATGGTGAGAGCGTTTCTACAAAGTCAGAATTTATCGCACTACTCAACAAGTACGGAGATACTCAGGTCTGCCTTGGAATTAAAAGAAATGATGAAGATCTGCAGGTCAATCTTCTTCCTGAAAAAGATGCTTCAGGAGATTATAAAATAGGTGCCTGGGTACGTGATGATTCCCAGGGTATCGGCACGCTGACCTACATTGATGTAAATTCAAATTTTGGTGCACTTGGTCATGGAATCAGTGATGTCGATGTTGCAAAGATACTCGAAATTAATTCAGGAATTCTGTATCGGGCAAAGATTGTGTCAATTGTAAAAGGAAAAGCCGGAACGCCGGGCGAATTTGTCGGAACGATCGACTATAGCGCTAAAAATCAGCTCGGAACGATTACATCAAACAATTCTTATGGAATTTATGGGAAATTAACCAATGAAGATTTGATAAATGAGTATAATCTGAAACCTATGAACATAGGATACAGATATGAGGTAAAACCCGGTAAAGCCTACATCAGGTCTACAGTAGAAGGAGAGATCAAAGATTATGAGATCGAAATTCTGGAGACTAATTTGCAGGACGATACGGAATACCGAAATATTACATTTAAAGTCACAGATGAAACTCTGCTCGCAGTAACGAACGGCATTGTCCAGGGAATGAGTGGTTCACCTATCATACAGGATGACAAAATAATCGGCGCAGTCACCCATGTTTTTGTAGATGACTCCACAATGGGCTATGGAATTTTTATAGAAAACATGCTAAATAAATAAAAAAAGCATTAAATTTCTATTAAATTGTCATTAAATGTCGAACAATGCGATAATTATGTATTGATATGAAACGACATAAAATATATAATTACAGAGGAAGTAATTATTAGGAGGACAATAGTATGGATAAATTGAAAGTGGCCATTGCAGATGATAATGAGAATATGTTAGAAATTCTCGGCGACGTAATCGGCAGTGAAGAAGATTTAAATCTTGTTGGAAAAGCCACAAATGGGGAAGAGACACTTAATATTATAAGGGAAAAAGAGCCAGATGTCGTGTTACTTGACATTATTATGCCAAAACTCGACGGATTAAGTGTTATGGAACGAGTACGGGAAGATAAAAATATTAAAAATGCACCAGTATTCATCGTTGTAAGTGCTGTCGGTCAAGAGGGGATAACCGAAGATGCATTTAATCTGGGTGCTAATTACTATATTATGAAACCATTCGATAACAAAGTGCTTATTAACAGATTAAGAAGCATTAAGAATAACGGAAAGAGACATGTAACAGCCTCTCCTTTTAAAAATTCAGTTGTCAATCAGCCTGAGTTCGATGAGGAACCGCAGCAGATTTCAGACAGAAGTCTTGAAGCGAATGTTACTGAGATCATACATGAGATCGGAATTCCAGCACATATAAAAGGATATCAGTATTTAAGGGATGCCATTCTTTTATCTATCAGGGATAACGATATTATCAATAGTATTACGAAGATTCTTTATCCAACGATTGCAAAGAAATACCAGACGACTTCAAGCCGTGTTGAGAGAGCAATCAGACATGCGATTGAAGTTGCATGGAGCAGAGGTAATACAGATACTCTGAACGATTTATTTGGTTACACAGTAAGTAATGGTAAGGGAAAACCTACAAATTCAGAATTTATTGCACTGATTTCTGATAAGATCAGATTACAGTACAATATTAAGTAATCAGATAAGAACTATAAATTGTATTATTACAAAAGTATTACAATTATGTTAACTGATTTCAAACTGAAAAAGAGTATGAAAAGAGATAACAGTCCATTCTGTTATCTCTTTTTTGTCATAATGCTCAAACTAATGGTATTAAATGGAAATTAATTGTGCGAAAATTTAAAAAACGGGTTGATATCTGGGCTAAGATATATTATAATAATAAAGAATTAAATAAAATTTAACTTTATTTAAAATAATTGTAATAATTAAGAAGGATAGTTTGATGAAAAAATACGCTTTAAAAACATTAACAGCAGTTGCACTGGCAACAACAATGACGGGGATGACTGTTTTTGCAGACGATATCGACACATTAAAGAATCAGAGAAATGCAGCACAGTCAGAAGTGGATTCTTTACAGAATGAATTATCATACTTACTTATAGAGATGAATGACCTTGAGTTAAAGATGTCTGATACACAGGATCAGATCACAACAGTATCTGATCAGTTGTCTGCTTCAGAAGCTTTACAGGCCGCTCAGTATGAAGATATGAAACTTAGAATAAAATATATGTATGAAGATCAGTCTGCTTCTATTATGGAAACTCTTGTTTCTTCAGAAAGCATGAGTGAAGTCTTAAATAAAGCTGAATACTTACAGCAGGTATACGATTATGATCGTGAAAAGCTTGGTGAGATGGCTCAGACAGCACAGCAGATCAAAGATCAGAAAACAGAACTTGAAAATGAAAAAGCAGAGCTTGATACTTACAGCCAGCAGATGACTGAAAAACAGGCTACATTATATGCTACAATTGATGAAAAACAGGGTCAGGTATCAGATCTTGATGAACAGGTTGCAGCAGCAACAGAAGAAGCAGCTAAACAGGCAGCAGCAGCTGAAGCAGCCAGAGCAACAGCGGCAGCATCAACTTCAACTTCAACATCTACATCATCAACATCTAATAAGACAGGAAGTACAGGAAGTTCTGTAGCAGCATCAGCAAGTGTTTCATCAGCAAAGAATGATTCCAGTGCAGCACAGGCAATTGTAAATGCAGCTTATAGTGCACGTGGTGTTCCTTATGTACCAGGTGGAACATCTATGAGTGGATTTGACTGTTCAGGATTAACTCAGTATGCATGTAGAGCGGCAGGAATTTCAATTCCAAGAACTTCTGGTGCACAGGCAGAATCTGGTACTTCTGTAGGTAGTCTTGCAGATGCGTTACCAGGTGACATTATTTGTTATCCAGGACATGTTGCAGTTTATATTGGTGGTGGACAGATTATTCATGCTCCAGTACCTGGTGCAGTTGTTAAAGTAGCAAGTGCAACGGGCATCAATCTTTCAATTACATCAATCAGAAGATATTGGTAGTATAATAAAAAGAATCAAAATTTAATTTTGATTCTTTTTATTTATCATCTTTTATTTAGCGTCATTAATTAATATCTTTTATTGCTATTAAGTTCGATTGTAACGAATACATATAATTTTAATACAAGCATAAAACTAATTCTCAAAATTGGTTGATCGTGATATAATATTAGTAATTCACTAATTGATAAAAAAGTGAGGGTTCACTTTAAAATAATTGAATAACGTAATTAATGGGGGCATTTTATGAAAAACGTTTTGTTTATCGCATCGGAGGCAGTTCCATTTATTAAAACAGGCGGACTTGCCGATGTAGTTGGTTCTTTACCAATGTATTTTGACAAAGAAAAGTATGACGTAAGAGTAATGATTCCAAAGTACACATGTATTCCAGATGAATTTGGTAACCAGATGTCGTATAAAACCAGTTTTTATATTGATTTATCATGGCGCAGACAATACGTTGGAGTATTTGAGATGGATTATAACGGCGTAAAGTTTTATTTCATCGATAATGAGTTTTATTTCGGTGGACCGAAGCCTTATAGTTATATTCATGAGGATATTGAGAAGTTTGCATTCTTTAGTAAAGCGGCGTTATCAGCAATACCTGTTCTTGGTTTTAAACCAGATATCATTCATTGCCATGACTGGCAGACAGGCCTGATACCTGTATATCTGCATGAACGTTTTTCAACAGGTGAGTATTATGAAAATGTGAAATCAATAATGACAATACATAACCTGAAGTTCCAGGGAATCTGGGATCAGAAGAAAGTAATCGACATTACTGGTTTAAATGAAAATTTCTTTACACCAGATAAGTTAGAAGCTTATAAAGATGCAAATTATCTGAAAGGCGGCATCGTATATGCAGATCGTGTTACGACTGTTAGTGCGACTTATGCAGAAGAAATTAAGACACCATTTTATGGGGAAAATCTGGATGGCTTAATGAATGCAAGATCAAATGCACTTTCAGGCATTGTCAATGGAATTGACTATCAGGAATATAATCCGGAAACGGATGCAAGAATCGTACATAATTATAATCAGATTACATTTCGTAAAGAGAAGTGGAAGAATAAAGTTGCGCTTCAAAAAGAATTAGGTCTGCAGGAAGACAAAGGAAAATTCATGATCGGAGTTGTTTCCAGACTGACTGATCAGAAAGGTCTTGATCTGATAGCCTATGTTATGGATCAGATCTGCACTGATGATGTACAACTTGTTGTGCTTGGTACCGGTGATGAGAAATATGAAAATATGTTCCGTCATTTCGATTGGAAATACAACAATCGTGTTTCTGCAAATATTTATTATTCTGAAGATATGGCGCATAAGATTTATGCATCCTGTGATGCGTTCCTTATGCCTTCGTTGTTCGAACCATGTGGTTTGAGCCAGTTAATGAGTCTTCGATATGGTACAATTCCAATTGTTCGTGAAACAGGCGGATTGAAAGATACAGTGGAAGCTTATAACGAATATGAGGGTACGGGAACTGGATTTTCATTTGCAAATTACAATGCACACGAAATGCTGACAATCATTAATTATGCAAAGAGTATTTATTATGGCAGAAAGCGGGAATGGAACAAAATCGTTGACAGAGCGATGAAAACAGATTTTTCCTGGAATAAATCTGCAGAGAAATATCAGGATTTATATGATCAGCTGTAAAAAGAAATACTATATTTGAGGGTTATATTTTTATTATTATCATCAAACTAAAGTAGATATAAAAAATCTGGCTTGCGAGCCAGATTTTTTTGTATATATGAGTCGATCTTAAGATTTTAAGATTAGAACATGTAGCATACGAGTCGAATATTCAATTAGGTATGTAGTACGAGTCTATTATTCGATTAGGCATGTAGCATAAGTCTATTATTCGATTAGACATGTAGCATAAGTGTCGATCATTCGATTAGGCATGTAGCATAAGAGTCCTTCATTTGATTAGGCATGTGTCATAAGAATAAACCATACGATTCGATTATAGCGCAAGACTCTATAATTGACACATAGTTGTAACATATAACATAAGAATCTGTAAATGAAATAGTTGTAACTTAAAAGTCCATCATACTAATAGGCTGTAACATTAAAGTCTGTAATAGAAGTGGTTGTAATATAGGAGTCAATTATTCAAATAGTCATATAGATGATAAGAGCCCGTAGATTGAAATGTGTTATAATTTATAATTATTTTAATATAGTGAAAAGCTGAATGTATCAATTCGTTCGAATACATAATTTCATAGTTATATCCAGGTCAAAAATTAAGCAAAGTATGTCTTCATATATGTGTATGTATGCTTATGTTTCAGGTTTCTTCTCCATCAGGAAGAAAGTCTGAGTGATCGGTATTGAGAAGAGTTGTCAATGCATGAAGATTTTTAATTGTTCGTTTGTTTAAAAAATGCTCTATTTTTTCTACTTGTTCCAACTCGTCTTCGGAATGATTTAATGCACAGAGGAAGTTCTGTATTACATCATGTCTCCAAAGAAGATAGTTTCCCTCTTTTTCCCCTTTTTTAGTTAATTGAATATAGCTGTATTTTTCTGTATGGATGAGGCCAGCCTGTTTGAGCTGCTGAATCATTTTGGAAGCGGAAGATGGTGTAACGTGTAGCTGTTCGGCCAGTTCGCCTGTCCTAACAACCGTATTTCCTTTTAATAGCCGGCTGATCATTTCCAGGTAATCTTCCATTGCTGTGGACAATTGTCCATCTTCATTGATCTGATATCCTTTCATTGTATAAAATGCATCATGCTGTAGCAAAATATCTACCCCTTAAGTGAATGAAATTTTTTAGTTTCTGTTGTTGCTATTATTGTATGGAACTGTTTGCAGATATTTACAGATATTTATAAATTATATGTAATTTGTAATTTATAAATGCTATTACGAATAGATAGCGTAACATTTTTTGTTACAGCTAATATCATAAGTGTGAAGAAAGAAAGTTACCCTAATCTAAATTATGCATGAAGAGTAAAAGTTTATGCTTAGATGTGGTGAACTGGGGGAAATTTATGAAGGATAGAAAAACGCTGAATAATATAAGACCTGGCGACTGTGCAAATGTAAAGGAATTACGTGCTGATGGTTCCATGAGACGTCGGCTGCTTGATATTGGATTAATCGAAAATACAAAAATTGAATGTCTTGGAAAAAGTCCGGCAGGCGACCCAAAAGCATTTTTGATTCGTGGTGCCGTGATTGCTATTCGAAAAGAGGATTGTGAAAATATTCTGATTGATGATTGTGAGAAAGGATCGGTTTGATATGGAACTTGAAAAGTCGATAGATTCTCAATTAGATATCAAAAAACAGAGTGAGCACGATTATGTTGTTGCACTTGCAGGTAACCCCAATGTCGGTAAAAGTACTGTCTTTAATGGGTTGACTGGAATGAAACAACACACAGGGAACTGGCCGGGAAAGACAGTTTCAAATGCGCAGGGGTATTATAAGAGCAAGACACATGGGTATGTTCTAGTTGATATTCCAGGAACATATTCACTGCTGGCACATTCAGCGGAAGAAGAGGTGGCAAGAAATTTTATCTGCTTTGGGGAACCGGACGCAGTTATTGTTGTTTGTGATGCAACCTGTTTGGAACGAAATCTGAATCTGGTATTACAAACGTTGGAAATTACAGATCGGGTCATAATTTGTGTGAATCTGATGGATGAGGCAAAACGTAAAAAGATTCATATTGATCTGGAAGAATTATCAAAAAGAGTTGGTGTACCAGTCGTCGGAACTACTGCAAGGAAGAAACGTTCTCTTGCTGCGTTGATGCAGGTAGCAGATCATCTTCTCGATGGAAAAACAGAGCAAAGACCGGTAAAAGTGGAATATCCGGATATATTGGAAGAAGCTATTTGTATGGTAGAACCGGTAATTAAGCATTTATTAGAAAGAAATATATCAGAGGAAAAAAAGGAAGAGGGACAGGAAACTCTTGAAACCATTTCAGAGAAGAAAATAAATAGCAGATGGTTGGCTCTAAAATTACTGGACCAGGATGCTTCTCTGATAAAGGAGATGAATCATTATCTTGGTGATGAATTTTTACAGAATGAAGAACTACATGAAGTTTTACGTAAAGCTAATAAAATGCTTTATACATTTGGACTCAATGCAGATACTTTAAAAGATTTTGTGGTCACTACACTTGTTACGAAGGCAGAAGAGATCTGTGATGGAGTGGTAACATGCGAAAAAGATGAATATAATGCCCTGGATCAGTCGCTTGATCGTGTCCTTACCAGCAAGTGGGGAGGTTATCCGATCATGTTGCTTTTGTTAGCTGTGATTTTCTGGATTACAATCACAGGGGCGAATTATCCGTCGCAATGGCTCTCAGATTGGCTTTTCTGGGTACAGGATCGATTGTTGGATCTTTTTACCTGGATTCATGCACCAGTGTGGCTGACGCAGATGCTTGTGTTGGGTGTATACAGAGTTCTGGCATGGGTCGTATCTGTCATGCTTCCACCTATGACAATCTTTTTTCCGTTATTTACGTTGCTTGAAGATTCGGGGTATCTACCACGTATTGCTTACAATTTGGATAGACCATTTAAATGCTGCTGTGCATGCGGAAAACAGGCACTTACAATGTGTATGGGATGTGGCTGTAATGCAGTCGGCGTAATTGGATGCAGAATCATTGATTCTCCGCGGGAACGATTACTTGCAATATTGACAAATAATTTTGTTCCATGCAATGGACGTTTTCCAACAATCATTGCGTTACTGACCATGTTTTTTGTAGGCAGTGTTGGGGGATTTTTTACATCAGCTTTTTCGGCTATCATGCTTACACTTGTGCTTGCGCTTGGAGTTGGTGTTACATTTGGAGTGACAAAATTACTAAGCATGACTGTATTGAAAGGGGTGCCATCCTCATTTACACTGGAACTACCATCGTATCGTAAGCCGCAAATAACTAAAGTCATCGTTCGATCGATTTTTGACAGAACATTATTTGTATTAAGGAGAGCGGTTATTGTAGCAGCACCAGCTGGATTGCTTATCTGGCTCATGGCCAATATTATGATTGGTGATGTTAGCATTCTTGGCAGATGCGCGGCATTTTTGGATCCATTTGCGAAGATGCTTGGAATGGATGGGGTTATTCTAATTGCATTTATCCTTGGATTTCCTGCAAATGAAATTGTTGTTCCAATCATGATCATGGCGTATATGGCGCAGGGCAGTATTTTAGAGCTGGGAAGTCTGTCAGAAATGAAGGCACTGTTTGTAACGAATGGCTGGACCTGGATTACAGCTGTTAGTACAATTTTATTCTCTTTAATGCATTGGCCGTGTTCGACAACGTTATTGACGATTCGTCATGAAACAAAAAACTGGAAATGGACATTTTTGTCATTGTTGATCCCAACGGTAACAGGAATGATTCTATGTTTCCTCTTTACAAGTGTGGCGAGGATATTCTTGTAAGAAATAAAAAGCCACTAACTAATTCTGGATGGAACCGGCTAAGAGTGCAGGAGTACTATCTGATTTAGTTAGTGGCTTTTTATTGAAGAGATCGTAGACAGAACTGCACGATCTTAATTGAATTGGAGTTTACTTAGTTTTTTCGCATATTGTACGAGAAAAATGATCCATGCAAACATGATTACACCTCCCATAATTATCTTAGTTTTTCTCTTGTTAACTCGCTTTTTCTTACTTTT
>CAJMQE010000018.1 GCA_905215405.1 uncultured bacterium | reverse complement strand
AAAGCACCTACACTAAAGTGCTGTTCACGCCTCCCACAATGTGCTGTCGGACAATCAATGTCGTTGATCTTTTTACTAATAATATTCATAGTTCAAATTGTGTTCTATTGCATAATTTTCCGCATAACTATTCTTTTTAACTTTCAGTACAACATCTGGATTGCAATTATCGAATGCTGTACTAACAATAAACGTTATTGAAGCAGGAATCTGCACTTCTTCTAAGCTTGTACAACCGTCAAAACTATCAATGGAAATATCACCACTCACACCATCTTCATAGATTACCCGTTTTAAACTACTACAATTATAAAATTCTGCCCCACCCATCTCTTGTACACTTGATGGTATCGTAACTTCTTTCAAACTTGTACATCCATTAAAATCTCCACCTAATAAACTAATAAGAGAGTGGGGGAGTTCTACTTCTTCCACTGAAGTGCAATATACAAATATAGCACCAAGTTCTTCTATCCCGTCAGAAACAACTGCTTTTTTCAATTTTTTATCTTTATCATTTTTAATAATATCAGTTACACATTTCACTTCTTTACCATCATATTCCGATGGAATCACCAAAGTACTCGCATGCCCATTGTATGTTACCAATGTGATTCCACCTGTACTATTTGCTTCATATTGATATTCTTGTTTCAAATTGCAACCAACCAATAGCAGACTTAAGAAGACTAGTATAATTCCGTTTAGAATGTTCATTTTATATTTCATTTATTTCCTGCCTCTTTAATTATTCCATAAAAATATATCATCACTCCTATATCACCTAAATTATTAAAATGGTGGTCATTGTTCCTCCATCAATCTAGTCTTTATACTCAATTTTACATTTCGTAGATTTCGCATATAACTCGGCCATTGAGTCGTGATAGACCAAAAATGTTATGCTTTCTTTGTACTCCTCCAGACTTTCCTTGTCTTTTTCTTTCAAACTAGTTTTCATGGCGATACTTGGTTTACAATCTCTACTACAATCAATTGTTTTCACGTTGTAACTATCATAAAGTAATATATTTATTATTGCATTTTCATTTCCATTGATTGTAATCTTTTCAATATTGAGATTATCCATTATGACAATTTCATTAACTTCTGCTCCCTCACTTATTATGACCTCCTTTAAATTTGGCTGATAATCTGTCATATCCTGAAACTGTTTATTGTCATCTATTCGATTTCCCACTATATACACCTTTGAAAATAAATCATTAATCGTAAGTGTATTTGCATCAGTCTCATAAATTAGGAATCCATCTTGCTTTCCATTCTTGTGAATAACATTATTGATCTGCAAATTTTCTTCATTCACATACTTCTCCTTTAAAGATTCCATATTCATTTTGAAACCTCCAATCGCTTTAAAACTTGTATTTACGCTATATTTTGTAAATATATAACTGCTATAAATATAGTAACTGATCAATCCTATAAAGCAGATTGAAAATAGTGTAGTAAAAATTATGCGCTTTTTTCTCTTTTTTTCTCTATTCACAACAAAATTTGCAAAATAATCTATATTTTCATCTGGTTTTTCTTCGCCCATTTGTTCTATATTCATACTTATTCCCTTCTTTATTCAATCCATGAATTCCACCTATATTTGATTCTTACACTATCAAATTCAATATTTTATCTAATTATTGCAACATAAAAGGAAAGCAAATCTCTAATAAATATACATATAAAAACTAAAATTATAGATCATCTCTTATCTCGTAAGGAATATTATTATCTATTGCGTACTGTTCTGCTACGCTTCCTTTCGTTGTGATAATTTTAACGCTATTTTCTTTATTTGTGAAAGCTTCTTCTCCAATTTCTTTCACACTTTCCGATATTGTTACTTCCTTCAATTCATTACAGTATGCAAAAGCCTTTTGGGGAATAATTTCAATATTATCTGGTATCACAATGTTTGTTATTTTATTCGACCACATAAAAGAAGATTTATCAACTCTATCTGTATTTTCTAATATTCGATCAAGATTTGCTAAATCATTGTTACAAAAACATTGAAAGCCTATATTTTTTATTTCTTCTTCAGGCTCGAACTCAATTAGTGATTCACAGTTTGCAAATGCCATATCTCCAATATTTACACTTCCACAAACATGCACATATTCTAAATTTTCACAAGAATAAAAAGCAACTGTATCAATCAATTGAATCGAAGATGGTATCTCAACATTTTGAACGTTATTACAATACTCAAATGCGTTTTCTCCTATCTTTGTAACTTTATTTTCTTTTATTTTATTTGGAATAGCCAATTGATTCAAAGTCTTTCCATATTCCGTTAATCCGGTAATAGTCACCTCATTTTTATCTATAGAATAAGTATAAATACTCTTTTTTTTACTACAAGTCAATACCCAAACTATGCAAACAACTACAACTATACACATTGGTACTAATATTTTTTTCATTATCCTAACTCCTACTCTAACAAATATTTATCATTAATCTATCAAGTCAATGCAATCTACAATTTCACCCATTTCCCTTGCTATCTGTTTTATTAATTCTGATGCCATATTCAAAATATTTCCATCCACATTTTGTATGCAAAGATTTCTATCTTTTATTTCATCACAATCTGAACCACATAATAGTAAGTAAACTACATCAGGATTAAAATTATCATTATAAAAATTATGATAACTACTCTTAGCCCCATTGTCCTGTATATCTTTTATGGCATTAATACAACTGGCCTTTATTTTTTCTATCTCCTCCGTACTATACTCATCTGTCAACGCAAAGACTCCATATTGATTTGCAATACTTAAATTTCTGATTATTCGAGTATCATGGATTCCTAATGTCGATGTATCATACGTATCATCTGAATAGTCTGTAATTTCTACTTGTTTATTGATAAGATCCTCATGTTCATATCCACCAACTTACATACCTTCATACGAATAGAATTTTTCAAATAAAGATTTTTTCCCTATATTGTCTAACTCCTGATAGCAATTATTAATTGAGTCACTTTCACCTGCGATCGATTCTGCGCCTGCCATAATCACTCCCAAAATATTACTCACTCTATTAGTTTTTTCAATATTATTATTTAATCCACTATTTGTTGATGTTTTTTTATATATTTCATCCTTTGATTCATCACCATACACTGCTTGCAATCTAGAACACAAACTATTCCTATAATATCCGATTCCTTCTCCTATTGTACTGCCTAATCCATTAACTGCTGTACTAGTTGAAACACCTTCTGAAAATGTCATGGTATCATCTAGCAGCCCACCTACTTCGCTTAATTGAGGTATTAACTCCATAGCCTTTATACCCATTTTTATAATCGCTGTACTTATTGCTGTTTCTTTTTTTATAATTATATTCTTTTTAGTATCACTTTCTTCCATATCATGTTGTACTGTAGAATATCCTTTTTCCATTTCTAAAGTTATATAATAATTTGAACCTTCTGTTTCACTTATATTCAACCGCTTCTGAACTTTTTGCATATTCCCATTACTATCTATCATATTGGCATAATATCCAAGCGTAAATTTACTATTATCATAATTATAATCACTCATTTGCAAACTTACTTTTCCATCAAAATAATCTCTATCCCCATATTGCAAAAGTACATCGTCTGATGTAACAAAATCATACATAGTCATCCAAATACATGCATTCTTTTCATATTGCGTATGTAAATCAATCAATTTCTTATATCCTTCATCACTATACTTATAGGAATCTGATAACATAGCATTTTCCAATGCTGTCAACTGAATATAGGAGTAGGCATAAAAGAATCCTAAATAATCAGTAACGTGTGTATCCCCATTGTACTGACTGTGTAATTCATCCTGATTTAATATACCATTCATAAGATTTTGCATCTCTTCATTATTATCAATAACCAATGCCTGATACGAGTATAATACTAGTTTAAATTCATCCGATATCGAATCGAAATCGGTATGAAAAGCTGTAATATAATCCCCCTTGAACATGCTCTTCAACATCATCTTATCATTATCATTTACACAGCCATTTATCATAGATATGATTTCATTTCCACTAAATCCCAGCATATACAACCTGTCATATATGCTTTGTGCTTCCTCATCATCACAACCAAGCGACTTAATACGCATTTTCACCAATTCTTCCTGCTTAGTTCTATACGCATCCGTATTCATCAACAGATTCTTATATAAATCAAATAAATCACTTCCGCCATTGTTTTCATAGAAGCTTTCACAGCTTCCCTCCATAATTTCAGTTAACGCCTGAATGCTGTTCAGCTCGATCATAGCAGTATTGGCATATTCTGTCATGCCTCCTGCATATTCTGTATCTGCGGATGTTGCCATCGAAAATACATTTTCCATGCCACTTTTTATACTTCCATTGAGATATCCATCTTTTAATTCAACCCAGAATTCTCTGACCTGGCATCGAAAGTTATTGATTCCATCTACCAATTCATCATATTCAGCCCATTCCGGACTTGCTGCATCTATGACTGTATCAATATCACCATCACCTGATAAATTACCTAATACGCCTAAAATATCGTCTCGATATTTATCCGAATAATCCTTCATTCTATTCTCCCTCGACTTTTACCTAACTTATTTGTGTGTACATATTTTACATGATATAAAATCACACTTACTCATCCATATTTTCAGCTGCCATTTGGTCAACTGTCGTATAATCCTCATCCAATTTACCCATGAACACATTCGTGGCAGCAAGCAATTTGACCATCTCATCATACATACTCTTATAATAATCATAGATCGCCTTTTTCTGATCAGCCATATCTCCCGTTCCTACATCGTTCCATTGTGGAAATGCATATTCTTGCAATTGTGTTTCGATTGTACTTAATCTACTTCTCAAAACATCCATATTGGACTTTTTATAAGCAATTAACATTAATTTTCTCCTTCCATCACGGCAAATGTTTGATCTTGGTCAACGCTTTTCATATAATCAGTATACTGATCATTCTTACCCTTTACCTCTGCTGCCAGTTGTTCAAACATTCCTTTTATTGATACCACATTATTTACAAATCCTTCCATTGCTTCATGTGCCTCACCGGAAACAATCACGTTATCCTTAATATCCACTAGCGTTTCTATGTAATCTTTCCACGTAAGTTCCAGCTGTTTTCCGATATTATCGATATCAATTCCCAATTGTTCAGAATTTTCAACGTCTATGCTTACATCACTCCTCATTGTTTTCCTCCTCCAATTCCTGGCTCAACTCTGTTCTTGTCTGATACATTCCTTCCAGATCGCTTTGGCAGGTAGTCAGTTGTTGATTTAGCGTTTCATTTGTACACAACAGTTCATTATATTTGTTCTCAATTTGTTGTCTGTATTCCTCCGCTCTGGTAACCATATTTAAATATCGCAGTGTCACATTGATACTTCTGTAAATAGCAAAATGACACCTACTCACGCTGGCTAACTTACCAGTTGTTTCAACATTCAATAAATTATTCAGTTGCGTATTTTTATTCGTATGAGCATTATTAAAAGTCTCGATCAAATGATTATATTCCCTTTGCAATTCTTCTATTTGTTCAATTTTCGTTTCGTTTGTACTAATATCGCTTTGTAAAGTACTAATACTATCTTCATGCTCACAAATCTGATTATTAATATCTTCTAGTTCCTGTTCTGACATCTATTCCCCTCTTTTCTAGCACCACTTACGACTGACAAGCGGTTGTCCCATAGTCTATCTGTTCCCATCGCATTTCACATTTTTACCACTATTATATAAAGTATAACATCCCCCTTTTTTTACTACTACCCTGCTAATATTCCCTGTAAACCATATGTTCTAATACGTAAGTACCAATATTATGTAAATCCTGCCCATAATTCTTGCTAATTTTTACCTTCCCCGAAATAAAATCTTTTACCATTCTTCCCCATTAGATATATTGCAAGCAAAAAGGCCCCTGATGATTCACATCAGAAGCCTTCCTTTTCAACTTATAATAACCTTGTTTATCTCTTATTTATCTTATACTCTTGTGTATTTTATTTACCTTTTATTTATAAGTTTTTAATTAATCATATATAAATATACGTACATTTATATACGTATATTTATATATTACATATTTATATACGAATATTATTTAACTCATATTTGTGTACGTACTTTTATTCATCACTAATTTTATTGCATTATTGCTGATCAAGTTTTCTACAATTACCAATCACATTTCCCATTCTAAAATATTCATATGTAGGCATTTCAAATAAGACAGGCTTAAATACTCGATAATCAACTTTTCCTGCTTCATTTATTATTGTTTCGTCAGCATAAGTTCCAGCAATCGTACAGATAAAGTTATCAAATCCCTGTGTTACATGATTAGCCGCTACTTCACACTCAATCGATAATTTTGCTTCATCAATCATAGGTGTTCCTTTTTCGCCAAGAGTAAATGCAAATGCCTCAGATTTGTCTTCTTTATTTCCGCTGATACATCCCATATGATCCGCTGCAGTTAGCCAACTTTCATCGACTACATTAATGGAAAGTGTATTGCTGCTTTTAATCCCCTGGTTTATATAATGAGCCTGTGCAAGTGATACCGTTACATGATCATGTCCCATAATTCCGATGTGCGCTACAAGTGTCCAGGTTGGTTTACCATTTACCATGGTTCCAATAACAACTGTTGGTGTTGGATATAAAGATAATGCTGTTCCAATGTTCTTTTTCATATTTTACCTCTTTCTTTGCTTTTCTATTATTGTTTCTGGCTTTCATACCATATTTTCATGGCTTAATGCCAATATAAACCCTTAAGTAAACTTCAGGTCAAGCGTTTTTTGCAACAAAATCTGTGACCGTTTTATTCACTCAATATATAAAAAAGGAGTGGCATTGCTGCCACTCCTAGAACTATCCGATGAAAAAGTCAGGAATTTTTCACTGCTATATTTATTAAACCTTTACTCATGATAAAATGATCGGTATGCTGACCAGGCATTTACATTCATATTGTCTTGTGAAGTTCCATCCAAATATTTTACCTGGACTGGTACACATTTTATTATCATATTTTCTTCTTCCAGAACCTCATAATTAGTGCAGGTATATGATGTTCCTGGCGCAATATTAACATTATCACCTAATAAAAACAATGTTGCCGTATTATTATATTTTGCAATATCCTTAGCCGTAGCATACGCTGTATTATTTACTTTGGCAGGTGTCTTATTTTGTAGATATAGCGCTGCCCTGATCTGCACGTCCGAAATTGTATTATCTGTATGATTGGTTATTGTTACATTTAGATCATATCCATTATTTTGAGCATTTTTTGTTTCCTGCAAATCTATTGAAATCCCTAATGTGTCCTTATAGTTTTCAGCTTTTAAAGCATATTCTTCATACTTTTTATCCATACTTTCAAACTGTAATTTATATTGCTCCTTATTTTCACTAACATCCTTTAGCCACTGATCCGGATTATCAAATTGCCATGTCGTACCATCTTCAAATGATATTTTTCCTACTATAACATTTACGTATGAATATTTTGTTCCATCTGTTGAGATAATATAGGTCTTATCTTTGTCTTTCACTATATTTGCAGATTCAAATTTCTGAGTCTTATAACTGCTTCCTACAAGCATCATGTTTTCATCATATAAAGCATAATACATTTCTATATCTTTAATTGCTTTATCACTTGTACTTTTGAAAACCATACCAAAACCATTAGATTGATTATTTATTTTTGTTACTCCCATAATTGTAATATCTGGATTCTCACTGTACTGTTTTTTCGTCTCTTCTGTTTCTATTTCTTGCGTATCAATTGCCTCACTCGATGATGTATTTACTGCGCAACCAGATATACTACATATAACAAAGCTCATAATTAAGGTGATCAATAATCGCTTTTTCATAATTTCTCCCGTTTATTTTATTATTAGTTCAAATTTTTTTCTTTCCACTATTCAAATATATTTCACACCGCAGAAAAGCAACTCTTACATTACAATATAAGAGTTGCCTTTCTGTCTTTCAAAATATATTTTTTATATTGAACTTTATTTTCTATTTTAAGCCTCACTACTATCCTCTTCTAATTCAAAAGGTGTTACCTGATATACATAATAAGACGAGCAAACATGTGTTTGTTTTGATTCGCGAAGGCTTGTGAAATCTAGGTTCTTAGACCACCAACACCAATTTCATGGAAATTGACTCCAATTTTGGCACCTGGAGATTTTTAGGTGTTTCCTTAAGAGTTTTTGGCTCTCTCAGGTACCTACGGAAGTCAGATAAACAATATTCTTTTTGCTTTTACTTTGCGTCTTGCAAGTTTCCTTATTAATGGCTTTATTCATATCATTTTCTAACTCTTGGAATTTATCAAATCTTTCATGAATGGTGGCATCTGAAACATCCAGTGTATTGTCTAGAACCTTTTCTAACTTCGTCATCTCTTCCTGTGAATGTTCCTTCAGTACATGAGTATATAAATCCATGGTCATCTGCAATGTTGCATGTCCCAAATACTGTTGTACAGTCTTTGGTTTGATGCCTGCTTCAAAACATCTTGTAGCAAAAGTATGCCTGAAACAATGGGGACTGAAATATTCAATCTTTTCAAGCTCATCCCTACATAGATTTACATTTTCCAATACTGACTTTATGGCATCGGAATAGGTCTGTGTATTGATTGGTGTTCCAAATTTGGTGGTGAATAAGAGTTCCTCAAATCCTGCAATGGGTTTGGCGGTAGTTCTGCCCATAACAACATTTCGCTGCATGAGCTGCTTTTTCAGTGCCAATGAACATTGTTGATTCATCGGAATTTCTCTTTTACTTGATTTGGTTTTAGGATTATCAAAATGAAAGGTCTTTTTCTCGTCTCCTTCAAAGGTCTGATAGACAAGCGTTTTGTTTACACGGATTAGAGAATCTTTAAAATCAACATCCTTCAAGGTTAACGCACATACCTCGCCAGGTCGTAGTCCTGTAGATACGGCAACCACAAAAAGATTGTCATAAAATGTGCCCTTGGAACACTCGAAAAAACTTGCCTGTTCTTCTGGTGTAAGTACTCTTGGCTCTTTCTTATCATGTGCGCCTAGTTTGATTCCTTTTGCTGGATTCTTGTAAATCATATCGTTAATCATAGCTTTATCAAACATATCTTGTAATAGAATCCGAACTTTGTTTCGACTTTCAAACTGTAATCCCTTTGCATCCATCTTTTTGAGTAGCTGCAAAATCTGTAATTGTGTAATGTCCAGCAGTTTCATTTTTCCCAGAACTGGTGAAATATGCATCCGGTAGATTTCCATATAACGTCGCTTGGTATTGGCACAAATGGTATTTTCTTTGTAGTGCTCCATCCAAGTTTTGAACCATTTATCTAAGGTGATAGACGTTTTACAAAGATTCATATGATTGGTATCTTCATAGATTGCTGTATTTAATAACGTCTTTAACTCCTTGAGATCACGGCTCTTTACTTCCTGCCGCTGTCCAAAACGATTGGTAAAACGACCAACGTATCTTCCATCTTTTCTCTGCATAATTCCTATGCCCAGTTCCTTGCCATTTAAATCTTTTCCCATATACAGGCTCCTTTCATAAATGAAAACAACCTGCGTTATAGGAATCGTAAGTACATAGCAATGTATGGACTTATTATACTATAAAACAGGCTGGTTGGATTATATTATTTAATTTTTTATTATTCGTCAAATTCATAGGCTAGTTCCCACTGTTACAGTCAAGCCATTTGTCTAGTAACTTCTTGTTAGCATAATAACGATTGCCAATCTTGATGGTGAATGTGCTTGATGGATCTTTTAATAATTCTCTTGCTTTGGTTTTGCCTATGCCTAGATACGAACAGAATTCTTCAAGGTTTAATAGGGCTTTTTCTGGTTGTTGGTTCATGTGTATGACCTCCTTTGGGATTTTGTATCTATCCATAAATTAATCTCGTTACTCGCAAAAATAGCATCCAAGCTAAGCCCGAATGCTATTTCTATTGAGATTTCTAATTTACCAGTCAGTGACTGGCAATTCTACACTCTAATACAGAACCTCAACATAGTGTCACGGATTTTATTGTCTATTCCAAATACTTTCCCATATTCATCCAAAAGTATGATGTCACATTTCTGCTTAAAATAATCTTTCAGTGCTTGTGTAAATAGTTGTATATCAACATCATTCTTATTACGGATAAGATCACAAATACATCGCTCTTTATTGTATATGTTCACCATTCCACCAAAGGGTGTTCGGATACTGGTAATTCCAATATTCCACCACTCCTTTTTTACATAATGAAAACGATGAGTGGGATTGTCCTTCTTAATCCTAGATACATTGCATCCCTGTGGGACTGAAACATCAAAAAAATGTGGAGTTCTATCCGATAATCCAATCAAATAAAGAGCTGTACCGTAAGAAAATATTGCTTTTTCACTTCTCATTTGTATTACTTTATATTCATCTACAAAATAATCAGCCACTGAATAAATACCTTTTGATTCTTTATCAAGAATGCCTTCTTCGACTAATGATTTAAGAATAGTTCTACTTAACCCGGCTTCTTCCACTTGTTTTGTGGTAACAATGCCATCTGAATTTTCTGCTATCTGTCGAATGGTTTGAACTTCTAAATTCATAGTTTTTTCAATCTCCTTCCTACCATTAATTGTTCATACTATACTTTTTATTATATAAATTTAAAGTACGATTGTAAATACAATTCTATATTTTTACTATCCATAAAAATATATTAATATCAAAAACGAGCCCAAAAGTTCAGGGCTCATCGAAATTTAATAAATTAATCTTCTACATACCTAGCAACAGATCTGCCACACTTAGCACACTTCCCTTGGAGCACAATTCCATGTGCATCGTTTACAACTGCATAATCAACGATAGACGTTAACTTGCAATTACTACAAAACACATTATTCAAAAGTGTCTCTTTCCAATCTTCTGGCATCTTACTCCACTTTTTTAACGCTTTCATATCCGAAACAGTTCCTATCTGATTCGCTTCGTCATCTTCCACATATTCCAAGAACAATCTCTTCTCAAAACCACCACGATTCATATGTTTTTCCACACGCTTTGCTTCTAACTCATCAATTTTATATCCACGAGCACTGCAAATAGCATATAAGACTTCCAACACATCTGCCATCTCTTCCAAACTTTTATCTACCTGATACTCTTTCACTTCTTCCAAAAGCTTTTTATCAAGAGCACTAAGATAGGCTTTTTCTGATAGCGTCTTGAATTTAGCTTTGTGACCATCCTTTTCAATCACTTCTGGAATTTTATCTCTTACCAGTTTATTGTATTTTTTCAAGGGTATGTACCTTCCTTCCCGGTGTCCAGATTTCATGATATCCATTGCATTTTGCCCAATAATATATTAATCGAAGCTTTTGGTCTTCATATGACTTTGAAATCTGGTCAGCATCTTTTTCTAGAATGATATGGTTTCTTTGGATTAAATGATTCACAAACAGTTCTGGCGTCAACTTATCTGACTTCTTCAAATTACACTGTGGACAGGAAAGTACCAGATTCCACAGACTGTCATCTTTGATAAATGACCATGGAATAAAGTGGTCTACATGAATATCACCATACTTTAATTCCTTGCCACAATAGAAGCAGGTACGCTCTTCAAATTCTTCAAACAATATTCTACGATAAACAGACAAATCACTTCGGAACGTAATGGTATCCAAATTATTTAGCAAGTTTCTGGTCGATGACTCTTCATTGACTTTTTCCAGATATTTCGCCCATTCAAAGTAATTCATTTTCTCCAGAATTTTCTTATGCTTTGTCATAAACTGATAAACAAGCGGATTTAGCTGTATGTATTCACCCTTCTTGGAAAATGAATATAACGTATGTTTTGAATCCCCGAACAAAGCACCAACTACATTTTCCTTACACTTCATTTTCACCTTGTGACAAATCTTGATTTTCAATTCATCAGATATTGCCTCAAAGCTAACATCAGAAATGATTTCCTGTTTGTTCAAAGCTTCTTTTAAAACTCGTTCCAGTGAAGTTTCTCTACCATCTTTCGTCCTTGCTTTTTGACGTAGATTATATTTTAAGACCAGATTCCAATATATCTCTGTGAATTTGTAAAATAGCTGGTCAAATGTGAGAACAAGATTTTCATCTGCATTGTAGAGACTATCTAAAATCGATTTGAAGAAGCCAAATTTATAACTGGTATCATGAGAAACCTTACTAGAAAACATGCCACTGAAAATAGACCAAAGATCATCATCGGTAAGCTGTTTTTGTATGTAAGATTCTTCTTTTAAATCATAACCAGCCATAAGTAGGTTCCTTTCAACGTCTATAAATGTATCTAACCAATTATTTATCATAATCAAAAATCTGTTTTGTATCTGCCTTCGAAGCATCTAGCACTAGTGCCTATTACTTACTATAAAATACAACTTACCTTACAACCCAAACAACATTTATAGCCTTTCCAACAAAAACTTTACGGATTCTTTCAGTTCATCACTAAACTCATCAAGATTTTCTAAACTAATCACGCCATCATTAATTAATGAAACTATGTCATATATCATATTGGACTTACTTAATACGATACAAACACCTGGTCTTTTCTTATCAATTTTAAGTCTTTTTTCCAACTCCCAGAATTTGGATGATGCTGGCAAATCCCCACTTAAAAGTACTATGTATTCCTTATGAAGTTTCTCTATATAAGCTTCCAGTCTTTTTTCGTAGGCTCCATCATCAATTTTACCTTTCTTAGTGCTCATCTTAAAAATTGTTTATCAAGTTCCGACCAATTCACACTCATTACTGCATCAAAAATCTTTATCTTCTGATGGCACAACCACAATCCTGTCTTTTAAACCACCGTCTCCACATGTGGAGCGTTAGGGAACAAATCTATACACTAACCGTCATAGCCATGTTTCGGAATCCTAAAAAAGGATGAAAACAATCGTTCTTTCGGATTTTTGGTATTGCGTTGAATGGTGTAGCGGATTCCAAACGCCTTGTGCAGTGATAAAGATATCGTAATAAGCTATAAGCCCATTGCAGGAAGCAATATTTCTTCATTTTATGTTATCAAATGCTCTTCACTTAACTTAATTTGTTTTCTACATCCAAATTCAGCAATATCGCTTTTATTTATCAGCTTTGATATGGGATAGAAATATAACTTGTCCAATTTAGAGTAATAGTAAAGTATGCCAAATTGATATCCCAGTTTTTCGAACCATATAGATAGCTTTTCTGTATCTAAGAACTTTTGTTTAACTTCGTTATCATTATCAGAATTATCCACAACAAGTTCACAGTAATAACTAACTTCTTCAATTTTAATTTTAATATCCATATTATACTCTTCGAATACAATACTGTTTTTAATATTCCGCAGCGTAAGATATTCTTCCACTGATTCAAACTTTTCATCTTTAGATAGATTAGCTAATTCTTCTTTTTTGCTTAGTCTCAAATGATCTAACTGCTCAATCAATTGATCTAAATTTGTAATATTCTTTTTACTGTCGAATTTATGTAAAATTTCATCCATTAAAGCATCAATTTGATGAATATTATTTTGCCTATTAACTCTTCGTTTTCTAATCCTTATATGATGTCTAGAATTCAATTTGAATGTATCAATATAATAAGTTCCTCTGTCGTCTTGCGCAATATACTTATACAACGTATCCGCTTTATAGCCCCCGATGATTGGGGGACATTCACCAGAAAAAACATCCTCCTTACACGGATCAAGTAATACTTCGCTCCAAGTATCGCTTTTTTCACCATTACATTTTTCACATGAATAATAGAGATTACTATACAAATGCGGATTAAACGCTTTATCATCGTCTGATTGAGGTCTAAAGTGGTCTATTTCAAAATAATTAGCATCTATAAGTCCTACTTCCTTTTCCTGCAATTTACAATATGCGCATTCATGAGAAAAATCATTTCTAAGGTATTCTTTGCATTTCGGTGTTTCATAATTAGCCCATCTAAATTTTCGTTGGTATTCCATTCTAAAGCACCTCCAATCATTCCTTAGAATCTAATTTAGAACTAATTTCTTTTAGTAACTTTATAGTGTCTGATTCTTCCTCTGCCTGTTGCTCAATTCCTTTATATATCATATTTTCTTTTCGTAGCTCACAAGCTCTTTTAATTTTTTCAGCTACATCTACATAACGATCAACAATTGCATCCTTTTTTAATTCGTAATCATAATCACCAAACTGATCCGCAAAATCTTCAAGTTGATAATTTGTTAGTAGTACAGCGTATATTGTACTATCATGTTTCCTTATTTCTCTTAATACATCAATCCCTTTATAAGTAACCTGCTTATCCAAATGATAATCAATAATTAAGAAATCAACATCTCTTTCTAAGACAATGTCATAAAATCCGTCTAATTTTGCCGGTAATTTATCGATACATTCTAGATGTAGGCCTTCAAGGGCAAATAACTTTGTGTAAATGTCTATATTAGCCACTTCATCTTCTATAAACAGACCTCTTAATTCACTCATTCTTCGTTACCTCCTTTAGGTAATAGCACAACAAATTTCGCGCCATGTAGAGTCTCTGAGCGTTCCACTTTTATCTCTCCACTATAGTTTTCCACAATATCCTTAACAATATTCAAGCCTAAACCAATACCTTCTTCTTTAGTTGTTTCAAAAGGTCTAAATATATCATTTTCTTTTCCTTTTGGAACCCCATCTCCGGAATCTTCAAAGTTTAATATAATATGAGATAAACTCTGCTCAATGCAAATTCTAATTTGGCGAATTTGCTTACCCTTTACTTGTTCAAAGGCATTGGTAATCATATTGATAATAATTGATTCCAAGTCAATTTGCTTCATAGTATAAATAATTTGCTGATCACATTTTATATCTAATGTAACATTAAACGAATTTACAATAGCTCTGTAAAAGCCAGTGACTTCTACTAAAACATCTCCGAATTCTATATCAACCGTTGCTTCTCGCTTCCGCTTCCTTAGAAAATTAACAATCAAGTTACTATATGCATATATTCTACCAAAGTCACCACTAACAATACTTACTACATCCTTGATTTGATTCTTGTCTACATCCTTGTCTAAATATATATTTATTAAATGTAAACTTGTTTGTATTCGGCTTACGATGTCACTTGTTTCATGTCCAAATGATCCGGTCAGCATTCCGAGCGAAGCTAGGTTTTTATATAGATTTAGCTCACTCTCTTGAAAATTAATTTTATCCTGATAAATTCTTTTTGTTTCACTATAATGGTGATTGTAGTCATTTTGTAATTTTTGTATATCTGCCTTTTTCTTTTCGGAATCTTCAATATATGCCTTGGCAAGTTTCTCCAATTTCTCTGGAATAGCTTTATGATCTGTAGATTGCGTTACTTCTTCAATTTGTTTCATGAATGGATTGTCTTGATATTGTTTTTTAACATTATCGAATTGAGCATCTATTTTTTCTTTTTCCGCTGCTAGCTTTTTTTCATTTTCTTGGTCTGCTAAATATGCCTTTCTCCTAACATCACTAATTAAATTAGTACATTTAGTTAAAAAGCTTTTGAGTTGTTCGTATGCCTCGTTTTCAATAATCCCCTCTCTATTGGTAGCATCAACAAGTAGGGGATTAGTAACATCTCCAATCTTTACTACACCTATAACCTGATTATTACCAACTAGATATCCGTGTGTATCTTTAACCTTCTTCTGATCCAAAAATAGCCAATCATTCCCAATGTCACCATAAGGTTTAACTCGAAAATTATCACGATAGATTTTAATTCCACAATAAGTATCTAGCATCTTTTGAGCAAATCTAAAGTTATATCCTGCCCCCGAATTTGTAAGATTATTGGCATCTCTAAGGAAGAAGTATACTTCCACATATACATCTCCACACAAAAGCGGCTGCTCCAGTTCTTCTTCTATTAAATCTGTTTTACCATCCTTATCTTTATATGATATGTATATCTTTTTCGCATTATCATATATTTTCGCATCAACTTTTGCATATCTTAAATCAAGAATTTCATTTACTAGAATGATATCCTCAATTCTAAATTCTTGAGCAATAAGTTCAATTTTAAAAGGGTCTTTTTCAATCAAGTCGGGTGCAACGAGAAGCCTTAATTCTTTTTGTAATTTATCAATGTCTTTTTGCTTCCACTCATCTCTAAGCCCTTCCATTACTAAAATCATACCTGTTTGTGGAGCAGGTAATTCATATTTTTGGTATAGTTCGTCTATCATCGAAAATGCCACTGTATCATTATGAATATCAATTATTTCTAATGAGCTTTCAACATCTTCGACCAATTGTTCAATATTTTCATACTTTTTCAAAATTGGAACAATCTTTTTTTCAAGTTCATTAAGTTTATTTATATTATAGAAAATGGGATATTCAAATGCATTACTACCCATGATGGTTACAACAGAATTTTTATCTGCTTCATCCACTTTGTCAGTTAAAAAGAAATATTCTAATTGACTACTAATATACTTTGCCGCAGATGAGTCCTCATGATCCTTTAATATATTGATCCGTTGATTTAATGCAGCAATATTTATATCTTCAAAACTATTCCAATTGATTTTCACCTTATATGGTTGCTCAGTATCAGTGAAAGAATAAACGCTTACTTTTTCGGCAATTCTTTCTACAGAAAAACGCCCAATACCTTTTTTCCCAGCTTTCTTTCTTCCTTTAGCCGAAAAAGGTTCTGTTACCTTGTTATTAGTTCCTATTACCATCCATTTGTTCTCAAAATCTTCTTGCGTCATGCCAGAACCGGTATCAATAAGAATTATTTTACTTTCAGGTGTATTAGGTTTATCTAAAATAATTTTCACCCCATATGCATCTGCATCATATGAGTTTTTAATTAGCTCAACCAATGCCGTTACAAAATCAGTAACTAACTCTCTGCCTAATTGACTAATATGTCGCGAATTTGTTCTAAACCTTAATTTTTTCATCCATCTCACCTCAATAATTTATAATAAAGTTTGTTTCATCCTCAGATAATGCATATGCGCTGCAAACAAGCATATCTAATTCCTGCTGATATTCTTGCAATTCATTCACATGATTAGATACAAATCGTGAAATCATTTCAAGCCCATCATTTGGAAAAGGAAGAGAATTAAGTTCATTGGCTGATACTTGAGTATTACCACTTTTACTCGTAAAAATATAATTAACTAACTTTGAATTAAGCATCCCTAAATAATAATACATCGTTTCTAAACTAATAAGCTTATCTTTTCCTTCACTACTGCATAAGAAGTTCACATGGTTTTCTAAAAAATATTTTTCATACGTTTCTAAAAAGTCATCTGATATTATACATGATTTTAAGCGAATATCTCTTTCAAAATTGGTAGTTCGTTGAATTAGCAATCTTTTTCCGCTTAGCACATATGATTTCGTTTTTTCTGTTATTAAAGCATATTGTTTTCTTTCTTCGTTTGTAGAACATAAGGAAAAATCGAAATCTAATGGCTGTATATTACCCCCATAAATAATAGGTATTGCTGTTGTTTCTTCATCTACAATATCCTTTTTATGTTGATTCCAAACAAAAAGGCCATTGCAAAACTTTAACTTCGTTTCTTCGCTATCCAATGGTAAGCTATTTGTAAATATTTTATCTAAAATGCTATACATCTCGATTTTTTTATTAATTACGAATATATGATTATTTCGCTCATCCATCATTAGTTTAGATCGAGATATTTTAAACTCAGAATTAATTGTTCCATTTCCATCGTAAAATTGAATCTTTGTTTTACTGTTTGCAACTGGTTTATTTTCTAAACAAATAATTAATACCGCTTGCTCGGCTCGATCGAACACATTTTGCCTAGAATCTATATGTATTAAAGCTCTTATTCTTAAATCTTTCATTTTAGATCGAAGATTTTTAAAATAAAGGCCTGATCTTATAGATTGTGGAACAATAAAGCTCATTGCACCATCTTGTTTTAAATGCTTCATTCCCCAATACATGAAAAAGGAATAAATGTTAGGTTGTCCATATAAAATTTCATCATATCCATTAATATTTTTAATTAACTCGTTATTAAGTTTAAAATATGGAGGATTTCCCAAAATAATTGTATAGATATTATTGTCTGGTTCCACCACAGTGTTTTTCCATCGAATATTACAGAACGCATTATTATCATTTACAATAAAATCTAGAATCTTCGTTTTCTCTTCTGGAAATTCTTTTAATAATATGTATGCTATATTTATTTTTGTTGCAATAACCGCAAAGGGATTTACATCATAAGCAAACATGTTATTTTTAACATACTCAATCACCTCAGATTGCTGGAATGTATTTTTAAGTTCTTCAATTATTTCTATTAAAAAAACACCTGTCCCACATGCTGGGTCTATGAGTAAATCAGCATTAGTTAGAGACCTTATGTTGTTCTTAATTTCGAAAATCATTTTTTTTACAATATTGCTTGGAGTATAGAACTGTCCTAACTTTTTTTTGATATTTTTATCGATAAATGTATCATGTTGATTAACTAATTCATAGATATCTGAAAACTGCTGCAAATTAATACTTTCTAAATTATCAGCAGCAAAGTTTTCTGTCATACTGTACCAAGAGAATAACTCATCTATATCTAATCGCTCTAACAAAATATTGTAATTTGTATTTTCCGTATTAAAACATCTATTAAAAATAAACATTATTACATGAACAAATGCAACTTCAAAACTAATAGTTTCATGTAATAATTCTTTATCAAGTTCTATTATTTTATTTTCACTTGAATAAGACATTTTCTTATAATACTGTTTTTCAAATGCCTCTGGTATCTTGGCATTTATGTCTTTTGCCAAGATGGAAATTATATCATAAATTTCTGACTGCATAATTTAATTAGCCCCTTTATAAATTTTTCTTCGCATAAATATCTCATTGCAAAAACTCAAGATAGCTTTTCAGGATTTTTGCAACTTTTAGCTTTTCTGCATAGGCAACGAGTTTGGAAAAATCTTTTTCAGGACTATCATTATATTTTTTTAAAGTACTTACAATAACATCACTATCAATCCTACTTCGAGCACGAATGATATCACAAATGCTACGCTCAATATCGTATGTTCGCACACTTCTGCCATAACGAGTTTTTCTCTCTATTTCACCAAGAGTATATAGATTGGGGCTAATAGAATGCACTCTTGCTCCAGTGTTCACAAGATTTTTTGTATTTGTTCCTGTTTTTACTGTCACAACAGGTTGTTCAGGCATTTTTTTGATATACTTCTGTAAAAATAATGCTGATTCATGTGAGAATGTCGCCTGTGAAAATCTCATCTGAAAACAATACATTTGATCATCATTGCCTTGAGTTGATATATAAATGCCTCTCTCATATCGTTCTAACATTCCTTTTTTAACAAATTCAGAAAGATATATTCTGGGAATACCAGTTTCAGTCACCATTTTTGTGGATATAACACCATTATTATTATCAACTAATTGTTTAAGCATTTTAGAATAATCCATATTTTCGCCCCTTTTACAAACTCGCTAATATTATACATCTCTTTAGCAAGTTTGTAAATAAGTAGTCTGCCATACTCTCAAAAAGTGAATACAAAAAGTACGCATATTTTAATAAAACTTGATAGCAAAAAATGCACTCAAAATCGCCTTGTGACAGCATTTTGTACACTCACATTCCCAAAATGATAGCATAAAGTGCACTCACTAAAACCACCGAACCCAAACCAATATAATTCTCACAAAAAAGTGATAGCATTTTATGCCATCAAATTAGTCCGTGATAGTATTTTGTGCACTCACTTTTCAAAAGTGATAGTAAAAAGTGCTATCACTTCAATATTCAAGGGGTTTTAGGGGATTTTCCCCTAACAAGATGCTTCAGAGACCAGAGCTGTCGCTGATGCGTATCTAGCAACAGACCCCCATGACTCTGCTTAATACTTACTACAAAATTAGTTTGAATATCAGCACCGTTCTAATTTCCTAATTCATTTCTCATAACAACTCTATATTATCTTTATCCGTCATTTCTTTTCATTCATGTCTCTTGCCCTGCAAACAAAATACATCCCACCGACATGGCAGGATACGCAACTACGCCATCTCTGGCTAATTGCCTCCTGTTAGAGGAGTAACCTCCCCTAAATCCCCTGATATTTTATGTTCCCCATGGAAATTCCCCATCAATTATTATTTCACATTGGAAATCCCCCCTGAAAATCTCATTTCCCTATGAATTTTCCCCATGGAAAAATTCCAACAAATTATACATTCAAAACCACGAATTTTTATCCCCCCGGAAAATCCCCATGGATTTACATTTTTAATTGGAATTTTCCTATCAAAAGTTCATTTTCCCATGAAAATTCCATGGGGAAATATTAAGCCAATATAAATTTCATCTTTTCCTAATTACCACACCGTATCATCATCCAAAGTATCCACCCACACCTGCATTTCTTCATCCAGTGCCAGCCTCACATATTCCATTGGATTATCAATTGCCAGTGCATCAAGTCTGCCCTGTGAATTCATAGTGGTCTTAATTCCATCTTCCCATTTTCCACAATCCAGCCGTAATATATATCCTGCTTCATACACCTTCACATCAACACAATTTTTCTGTTCATTATACCTTGCATATATTCCTTGCATCATAATCATCCTTTCTCTAAAATTCAAACAGTATTTAGAATTCCATTCCTCCTCTACAGATAAAAGAAAAACAAAAAGCAGCATGCCAAAATTGCCCTTATCAGACACTTTCAAAACACACTGCTTTCACATACATTCCATGTACCGATTCCCATATCACAGATTATCTTCTGTAATCATTTTTTATCGTTACAATTCTTTTTTTACACATTACAGTCAAAAGACACGACATTAATTCATATTCAAAACTCAATTAGCACCAAATGAACCGACACCACCGAGCTCATGATAAACCCAAGTGACACCCCAAATCTCTGACACCTTTTTCATCCATTTTTGACTCCAATTTTGACACCTTTTGACTCCAATTTGACCCCAAAACATATGATAAATTACGATAAGAAAAACCACTTCCTAATCGCTGCAAACCGCTTAAAATCTATGCTTTTCAAGGCACTTCCTACAACTCATACGGCGTTACCTGATAAACATAATAATTCAACCAATTCGTATATAAATTATTTGCATGACTTCTCCAGGTCAGCATTGGCTTCTGCTCTGGATCATTATTCGGATAATAATTCTTTGGAATGGCAGGATCAAGTCCTTTCCCTGCATCTCTTTTATATTCCTGATCAAGCGTCATTCGATCATATTCCGGATGTCCCATTACAAAAATATTATGGCCATCAGTATCCATCACTATGTAGATACCAGCTTCCTCTGATTCTGCCAGAATATGAAGCTTGGAATTTGCTTTAATTTCTTCCCGTGATGCCTCTGTATGTCTGGAATGAGGTGCATTGAAATAATCATCAAATCCTCGTACCAAAGGTTCCTTGCGATAAAGCAGATGATGTGAATATACACCAGATAATTTCTGAGAAAGCATCTTCTTATGGATGCCATAACGATGGTAAAGTCCTGCCTGCGCGCCCCAGCAGATATGAAGTGTGGATGTACAGTGTTTTACAGACCAATCCATGATTGTTGTCAGTTCATCCCAGTAATTAACCTCTTCAAAATCCATCTGTTCAACAGGTGCACCTGTAATAATCATTCCATCAAACTTCTGGTTTTTGATCTCCGGAAATGTGTTATAGAATTTTGAAAGATGAGATGCTGATGTATTCTTGGAAACGTGTGTTTCCATCTGTAAAAATGTAATATCAATCTGTAATGGCGTATTAGATAATGCTCTCAGCAACTGCAGTTCTGTATCTTCTTTGATTGGCATCAGATTTAAGATCAGGATCTTCAATGGTCGAATATCCTGACTAATGGCCCTGTTCTCATCCATTACGAAAATATTTTCCTGTTCCAGTTTTGCTTTTGCTGGTAATTCACTTTGTATCTTAATTGGCATAACTTTACCTCATTTCCCGTATTTTTTTCAGTTGTATTGACTTCTATAAAATATCGTTAAATTATTAAATTACATAGTTCCTTATTGCGTAGATTTTCTTTTATTCTTATATTCTACTCCAGAGTTTCCCCTGCTGCAAGGCGAAGGAATTCCTCCTCCGTGATGACTGGCACTCCAAGTTTTGCAGCTGTCTTATTTTTTGTAGACTGAGATTTATTATCGTTATTGATCAGGTAATCAGTCTTTCCCGTAACAGAACCAGTTGCTTTACCTCCGAGCTGTTCAATTCGTTCTTTTAGTTGATTTCTGTTTTCAAAATGTTCCAGCGACCCGGTAATAACAAATGTCTTTCCAGCCAGAACTGCTTCTCCCTGCTGCTCTTCTTCCTGCTCAATTGTTACTTCTTTAAGCAGATTGTCCAACTTTTCTATATTTTCAGGCTTTTCAAAGTATGCAGCAAATGTATCGGCAATAACCGCACCAACTCCATCAATGTCCACAAGTTTCTCTCTCGTCGCATGAATCACGCGGTTCAGATCATTCTGTAATTCTCTGCAGATCATTTTCGCATTGGCACTTCCGATGTTTTCAATACCAAGGCTGTAGATCAACCGTGCAAGTGTTGTATGACGTGCTGTATCAACAGATGCAATCAGGTTATCATAAGACTTCTTACCAAACCCTTCCATTCCAACGATTTCCTCACGATACTGTGAAAGATGAAACAGATCCGCAAACTCCTTTAAATATCCCTTCTGTATAAATTTTTCCAGAGTTGCTTCAGACAGTCCATCAATATTCATGGCATTTCTTCCTACAAAATGTACAAAGCTCTTAACATGTTTTGCCTGACAAGCTGGGTTGACACAATAAAGTGATTTCACTTCATTCTGCTGTCTGATTTCAGTTGGTCCCCCACATACAGGACAGACCTTTGGAATATTGGCTACACCACTTCGAGTCAGGTTCTCTGCGATCTGCGGAATAATCATATTCGCTTTGTATACAACGATCGTATCACCTTCTCCAAGTTCCAGTCCCTCCATAATACTGATATTATGCACACTTGCTCTTGCGACCTGAGTTCCTTCCAGTTCTACCGGTTCAAATATTGCAACCGGATTGATCAGTCCCGTTCTTGAAGGACTCCATTCAATTTCAAGCAATTTTGTCTCTTTTGTCTCATCTGTCCATTTAAATGCCATTGCATTTCTAGGAAATTTCGCTGTTGTTCCAAGAGAATCCCCATAAGCAATATCATCATAGAGCACAACAAGTCCATCTGATGGAAAATCGTTCTTCTCAATTGCCTGCTCAAACCATGCAACATGATCACGCAACGTTTCTCTTGTGACTATTTTGTATTCAACTACAGCAAATCCCTGTTCTCTGAGCCATTCGAACTGCTCTGCTCTGGAATTGTGAAAATCTATGCCATCGGCTTTGACCAATGCGAACAAGAACATATTTACATTTCTCTCTGCCGTTATTTTATTATTGAGCTGACGGACTGAACCACTGCACAAATTTCTTGGATTCTTATATTTAGCATCAGCTTCCGGAATCAGTTTATTAATTTCTTCAAAATCCGAATATCTGATCAGCGCTTCCCCACGAACAATCAATTCTCCTTTGTAAGGTATTGTAACAGGCACATTTTTGAACACCTTTGCATTATTCGTAATGACTTCTCCAATCTCACCATTTCCTCTTGTTACGGCTTTTACCAGTTCACCATTCTGATAAGTCAGTACTACGGTCAAGCCATCCAGTTTCCAAGAAAGTAATGCCTTCTGTCCTCCAAGCCAATCTTCCAGATCTGCAACTTCCTTCGTTTTATCCAAACTGAGCATCGGTTTTTCATGTCTTTCTTTTGGCAGCTCACTAAGCACTTCATAACCAACGTTAACTGTTGGACTATTGGATAAAATACAACCGGTCTCCGCCTCCAGTTTACACAATTCATCATACAGACTATCATACTGGAAATTGCTCATTGTCTCAGCGCCATCTACGTAATAGCTTTTTGAAGCCTTATTTAATATTTCAATCAGTTCTTTAATTCTAGTTACTTTATTATTTTCCATATTTTGTTCACACCTGCTTTATTATTTTACTATGCGAGAATCATCTGCAGAATTTTCTGTCTTGCAAATGGCACATGCTCCAGTTGCTATCTGGATATCATCTCTTCTAATCTGCGACGTTCGTCTCCCGTCACCTTCCGGTATTCACCAATCTTTAGTGTGCCAAGTTCAATATTCATTATACGGATTCGCTCCAGTTTTATTACGTGATAGCCAAGGCACTTACACATTCGACGAATTTGTCTGTTAAGTCCCTGTGTCAGAATAATACGAAATGTAAATTTACTCTCCTGCTTTACAAAACATGGATTCGTCTGTCTATCCAGTTCATCCAGATACAGACCTCCACTCATTTTCTCAATAAATGTTTGTGTAATTGGTCTGTCCACACGTACAATATACTCTTTTTCATGTCCATTTACAGATTTTAAAATCTTATTTACAATATCACCATTATTTGTCATCAGAATCAGCCCCTGTGACTCCTTGTCCAGCCTTCCGACCGGATATATTCTTTTCTGATACCCTATATAATCAACGATATTTTTTCCGCCCTGCTTATCTGTTGTTGTACAGACAATACCAACTGGTTTATTAAATGCAAGAAGAATATTTTCTTCTTCTTTTGTCACCTTTTTCCCATTATACTCTACAGTCTGTCCATCACTCACTTTACTGCCGACTTCAGCGACCTGCCCATCGATCAATACTTTTCCAGCCTCGATCAGCCTGTCAGCTTCTCGTCTTGAACAGATTCCGGCCTCACTCATAAATTTATTCAGTCTGGTTTCCATAGCTTTTTATCCTGTTCTTTCATTTCCATTATTTATTTCATAGCAACTCCTGTACACGCCTGCTCCCATGTTCTCAATATTTTCTGATCACATAAGCGTCTTTGACCATACCGGATTAATTTTCATTTTTACCCAACTGCAACAAAAATCTGAAGAACTATTCCTCAGGATTCTTCAGATTTTCTATCATTTGTTGTAATTTTTCATCTGATGCAACCTGTAATCCATTTTCAAGTTTTACCTGCTGCACAAGTTCTGTGACCTCGCTGCTCTGATACATCAGCTCATTATAAGATGATGCCTCATCACTGATTGGTTTGTTAATAACATAAATGTTTCCACTTAGATCTGTTCCAATATAAAAGTAATCTAAATTAGAGAACTTCGTATCCACATCTTTATATTTGATACTACTTCTAACTACGACTACATAAGTACCTTCTACATTTCCTGTCATACTATAACATTCGATATTATTATAAGAATCTACATATGCTTCGTTCACATGTCTGGTCTTTTCACTGATACTTTCAACACTATCTGTATATTTGCCCAGAGTGGTATCATCTCCAGTAATCAGTGCACTATAGTAATTTGCAATCAGCGCATTTACTTCCGGATATGCATCCTTGGAAAATGTTCTGACTGACTGCCCTGTGGTACTCTCTTCATCCCCCGCGCTCTCAGTTACTTCGCTTTCAGAATTACGAATGATAATATTCTGACTTGCCGTCTTCACTGAATTTGTTGGAATAAATGCAATAATAACAAGTAGTACGGCAACAATGACCAGTATATATCCCGTATATTTAAATACATTTGAATTTCTGAACGCCTTTTCTAACCAAGTTTTCAAAAAAAACACCGCCTTTATTCTAATTTTAGCAGATTTTTTTTCATTTTTCAATTGAAATTCCGGCGATATTCGTGTAATATATATTATTGTAATGTCTTTATGACATACAAATGCGCACATAGCTCAGTGGATAGAGCGTTCGTCTCCGGAACGAAAGGTCGTGAGTTCGACTCTCATTGTGCGCATTTTTTGTACCCTTTTTTATTCTTAATGATTCTATGCTTTTATTTCTTTCATCTTCATATCCAACAGTTTCCAGCCAAATTTCCGATTCGCCCCAACATTTCCTTACAACGTAATCTGATTTAATTCTCTTGAAAATACATAGACGGTATCTGAAAGGATTTCTTCTCTTGCAACCCCTTCTGTGTTTACTTCATGTACCATTTTACTTAAATCCTGTTTGCAAATCCCCGGATTCTTAGGAATCAGAATTACTTCATGAATACTGCTTGGTAAAATAAAAAGATCTGCCCCTGTCTCATCAGCAAATGCTTTTAAGACATCTGTATAGAGCATACATGCCGCTCCATTAATTTTGGATTCATTAGTCAGGACATACATGTCACAGGTAGAATCCGCTTCGAACTCCTGCTGCATGACATCCATGTTCTCTGTGGAAGGCACCTCTCGCCCCTGCTCTATCATTTCATCATAAAACATTTCGCGAATGATGTCCGACATCTTTCTAATTACACTTTTCATCAGCCTCGGTGTATTTTCAAGCGCTGCCTCATAGACATCCTGATCCGTCACGCCCCAACTCAGCAAATGTGAATTATAGATCAGAGCCGTGGCACTTCCTTCACATTTTGGATCAACCAGACAATAAAACACAACTGCAAGATCCAGAATCCTTTTATATGGAATCGTTTCCAGCAACTTTTTGTTCTGACTGTAGTTAATGACCTTATATACGATCCTTCCTTTGATTTTTTCATAGTTGAGGAAAAAATCAGCTCCAATACTCAGTTTATCCTTATTTTTATTATAAACATTCATAATCTCTACAAAAATCTCACCGATCTGTCTGCCATTTGTATAGTCTTCATAAAATCCGTTCAGATAAATTGTCGGTGAAACTTCTGACTCATTCATCATAATAACCAATCCGTCAAGTTCCATGCCATTATTTTTGATTACATGATTGATACTGACTTTCCCCTCCTCCCCTACTGTACTCTCCGCCTTCTGTCTAACGACACTTAAAAATTTCTGGTAATCCATATGTTCTCCTTCTCCTGTCTTAATAATGTAATGGATAGATAAATTGATCGACTGATTCTATAAATCAGCGTTAGAAAAATAGTTGTGGTCACCCACGAAAGACATTCCCCAGCTACTAAATGTCCTGCCAGAGAACGATAAATAAGAATGCAGCTTAGCTGCTAAATGAGTATATATAAGTACCCGATATAAAAATGATAAATGTCTTCCAGCAAAAAGTCAACTGTATTACGTATATTGGTATGCTATAAAATGTATCATGCAAGCAAACAGAATTGTCATTTGACCTCTAGTTAATCATGACCTCTAGTAAATTAAAAGCTCCAATAAATTAAGCTTATAGAATTTTGATTTTCAGACATAAAAAGAACAGATTTCTGACTTTTATCAGAAACCTGTTCAATTCATTTATCTATACGATTCACAGATTATTATATTTTTCAGTTACCTAAATGACTTAGATTATTATTTTTTTATTCACCTAAACGATTCAGATTATTATATTTTTTATTCTCCTAAACGATTCAGATTATTATATTTTTCAGTTACCTAAGCGCCACGGATTATTATATATTTTAATCATCAAAATATGCTTATTCTACTTTTGTTCATATGCTGGTTTTATTTTTTCGACCAGGCTGACCCTGTTAAATGGAAGCATGAAATAATATCCGTCCACATAGGGATTTAATTTTTCAATCAGTTCTCTTGCAATCGCTGCCCCGGTATTCTCTGCCTCTTCTTTACTCATATCCGGTGAATATCTGGCAATGATCTCATCGGGAACATCAATCCCTATAAATTCATTTTTGATAAAATTCGCATTGCGGTAGCTGATCAAAGGCATAATGCCGCAGAGTATTTTGGTATCCACTCGACTTTTGATCTCTTTGATTCTATCTACTGCTTCATCCGAAAATACTGGCTGTGTCAGGAAATAGGAAGCTCCTGCTGCAATTTTCTTTTCCATACGCTCTATAATCTTGTCTAATTTTCCAAGTGTTGGATTCAATGCCCCTCCATAATAGAATGGCTCTTCTTTGAAATGTTCTTCATTCATTTCTTTTACAAAGTTCATCAGCTGTATTGAATTGTAATCAAAGACACCTGTCGTTGACATTCTGCTGACACTGGGCACTGGATCTCCTGTTACGAGAAGAAGATTTCTGATGCCGTTAATATAGGCCCCAAGCAGCGAAGACCGCATTGCGATCATATTTTTATCACGACAGCTGATATGAGGCATTACCGGTATCCCCACTTCATTAGTCAGCTTCAGGCTCATCAGCACAGAATCGACTCTGCTCCGGCCCATTGGGGAATCCGCCATTGTGACCACGTCAACATTCTGTTTCTTTAGCTGCTGCGAACATTCGATGATCCTGTCATAATTTGCATCATATGGAGGATCGAGCTCTACCGCGATCACTTTCCTGCCCTCACTAAACTTTTGATAGAATGCATTTTTACGTGGAATTACTTTTGTCTCAGTTTCCGTCTCACTGGTAAAAATATGTTTTGTTCCCTTTTCGAGGGATATGTGGCTGCATATGCTCTTCGTATAAGCTGGAGTCGTACCACAGCAACTACCAATAATGTCGATACCAAGTGCTGCAATCTTCTGAATATTTTCTGTAAAATATGCAACATTGTCCATGAAAACCATACGGCTCTGCATCTGTTCCGGGTATCCTGCATTTGGCAGGCAGGCAATATATTTATTATCCGGGAAATTCAGGCGTTCCATGACTGCGCTCATATGTCCCGATCCAATTCCACAGTTAAAACCGCAGGCATCTATTTCATCGATCTTAGCGATTTCGTAAAGCAGCTTGGATGCACTGACACCGCTTCTAGTAAATCCATTTTTATTCAGGCAAAAATTCACCATAATAAAAATATCTTTCTTCGCACGAATATATTTTATTACTGGAAGCACATAGTATAGATCAGAAAATGTTTCGAATGAGAACGCATCTATGTCCTGCGTCAGAAATACATCACATATATGCATGTACTCTTTTAATATTCTATCTTCATCTGTTCCGGCATTCTCGTGGAACGGTCCAATGTCAGCAGCTACATAAGCCTTACCATCTGCCGCTTTTCTAGCCGATGTAACTGCATTTATAATTAACTGATCCTGTGTTTTTTCATCGATACCAAGTGCTTCCCTGCTGATCATAAATGTATTGGTTCTAACAAGATTTGCACCCGCCTCTATATACTGCCGATGAATGTTTGTAATAAGTTCGGGATCCTCTAAATTTGCAAGTTCACAGAAACTGCTCTCATCCTTTACAAGAGATGTGTAATACGTTCCCATGGCTCCATCCACTATTAATCTATGTTCTTTTAAATATTCTCTGATTTCCATCATATGTACACCTCAGCATATTATTTAACCCATTTTCACTTATTATAAATGAGTTTGTCTTTTTTCTCAACCACAATTGTACATTACCGCGATAAAGTTTTTTCATTTTCTATAGTTCTACTCTTTTCCATTATCTCTGCCAAATTAGGTTTTTCTTAAGATACTTTTTTCTTAAGATACTTTTTTCTTAATATGCTTTTTCTTTATATGCTTTTTTAATATGCTTTTTCCCCAGTCAAAAGCTTATTTAAAATATCCGCCAGCGGTTCCATCGCATTTTTGACTTCTTCATAAGTATTGGTCTGGGCTCCTGCTTCAATCAACATGGATTTTCCCCGCATATGCAGGCAGTATCTGTACGCATTACAATAGATCCTGCGCAGGAAACCTGGGTAATATGCATTTCCTAGAAGCTGCATCTGCAAGCTCATGGCCAGATTGTCATCCCTATATGGATTCGACAGGTACGAAATTGGTCCGTTCATATTACTATAACTCAGACCATTAAAGAACATGATCTTTGCGGTCTGCTTTCCATTGACATCCGTGACCAGATGCGTTGTATCTGCTACCCCATCCCGGTGAAGATCGATGACAACATCAATGGATGGATACTGATCCAGAATTTTCTGTACACCTTCTTCTGAATAAGTATATGCCTTGCTTCGATCCAGTTTTCCATCTACAAGATCATAGACAGAAGTATCATGAATTACATTTAATCCATATTTTTGTTCCAGGATTTCTGTCAAATATGTTCCAACTCCCACAATGGATGTATCCGGATCGCCTTCCACAGAATCTGAAAATGCCTCCTGGGAATGTGTGTGAAAGATCAGAATCTGAGGAGAAGAATTATCGTGTGCTACTGTCATATCTTTTTCCAAAAATTCTGTTGGTCGTAACATATCATCTGTAAGAGATGTAATACTCGTTACCGTATAGAAATTCTTATAAATAAAATTGTAATCCTGTAGGTTCGATTTTGGGTATACCGTTCCTGTAATCACATTATTTGAAAGGACGCTGGATACATCAATCTTATCTCCATCCTCCCCATCTCCATTTGCCTGTGGTGTCTGTGCCTGCGGTGCTTCCGTCTGTGTCTGCTCCGGCTGCGGTGCCTGCGTCTGTGGCTGTGTCTCCGCCTGTGCGCTCAAAGTATCCCCTGACGTATCATCTGTCACGTTATCTGGTTGCGATTCTTTATAATCGGCAATATAAATGTTCGACGAATTAATATCAATGTAACTATTCACCGGATACAGACCACCCACTACCTGGCTGATCAAATCCGGCTCCGCCTCCGTGTCCACATTTTCTATGTATGAGTTAACCGGCATCTGCATGGAACATACCGTCTTACCTATATATGACATTACGCTGTCCGAAACTTTGACTTTGCTGCATCTTCCAACAGCAAATCGAATCAATAAACCTATAATCACCAACAGCAAAAGTATTTTTATAATTTTTGAGGTACTAAGCCCCATCTGTCTCATTTGATACTTGTACTTTTTCATCAACAGGCCTTCCTTCCCGGTTCTTTATGACAATAAAAACACTGTCTTAAGTCATTATATTATGGGACTAAAAAAAAGATTCCATCTTCCAACGGATGAAATCTTTTTATCTTTCAGATAAATCTACAGAATTTAGTTTTTTCCGGCAACAATGTTAATTGCCTCCGATAATGTAAAACTGATTCGTCGGATCGTGGCATCCACATCTTTCGGTGTTACATACATGTCTGCCATCTCCGGATTAATTATTTCTTTGATCAGTGTATATTTCTCACGGGAATTATACTCTGATAACGTTTTGACAATTCCTTTCAATTCCTTGGATGTTGCGAGCGCCTGTACAAAATTATCCATTGTATCACTCACAATCGTAGGTGCGTCAATGACAGTAGGGACTCCAATTGCGATCACTGGTACGCCTATATTTTCTTCTGTTATACCGACTCTGTGATTTCCGACACCGGAACCCGGATGAATCCCTTTATCCGACAACTGGATTGTCGTATTCAGACGTGCAGAATTTCTCGCTGCCAGCGCATCGATTGCTATCACCACATCCGGTTTCGTCTCTTCGACAATACCACGTATAATATCGGCAGTCTCCATACCTGTCTGTGCCATAACGCCCGGTGTCAGACCGCTCAGAAGTATTTCGTCTTTATCTGCATAGTGCCTGTCAATACAGATATGATCTACAACATCAGGCCCCAGTGAATCCGGTGTGACCTCCCTGTTTCCCAGTCCTACGACCAGAATAGAACCACCCTTCTCCGGTAAATGTGGTTCTGCCAGTTTTGTTATATAATTTGCAACTTTCTCTGAAACATATTTATGATAATTTTCATCCTCTTCCACCAATCCTTTGGATTCGATCGTAATATAATTTCCAATTGGCTTTTTGAGTGCCTGTTCCCCATGTTTATTCGTTATTGTCAGTGTCGTGACAAGAATATCCATATCGGAATCATAATCTTCTTTCACAATGATTCCCTTTAGTGCTGTGTCTGACTGATTGACCTGCTCATTTGCCTCCACTGCAAGGTCAGTCCGGATTTCAAAACTCTTCATTTACTTATACCACCTGCATGCTGCAAACATGCGAACTGTTCGAGTTAAATATGTGTATTTATCTAACTTTTTCTCCTTTTGTACCTCTGAACTTTTTCCAAGTAAAATTACTGAATCTAAAATTGATTTTTTCCATTTTAAGAGAAAATATGTATTGACATAAACAAGCTGATATAATAAAATACTATAGTATGTTTACATTAGAACGTCCGTGTCCGGATTAATGCAAAACAGATTACTATTAAATAATTAAAAATATTTTGGAGGTGTACGGATTGGCTAACATTAAATCTGCTAAAAAAAGAGTATTAGTTGCTGAAGTAAGAACTGCTAGAAATAAAGCAATCAAATCAAAAGTAAAATCATATGTAAAGAAAGTGGAAGCTGCTGTAGCTGCTAACGATAAAGCTGCTGCTCAGACTGCTTTAACAGAAGCAATCAGCGAAATTTCCAAAGCTGCTTCTAAGGGTATCTACCACAAGAATACAGCTGCAAGAAAAGTTTCTCGTTTAACAAAAGCTGTTAACGCTATGGCTTAATTGCCGTATTTGGGCTTAATACATTTACACAGAAATAACCGTTGTTAACACCCACTCACAACGGTTATTTTTTTGTGCAGGATATGCTTTTGTTCTGCTTTATGATGGGTAAAAAACGGTGTGAAATCATGATTATTATAATCTGATCTCACACCGTTTTTCTTTATCATTTCTATATAACTTTTTTCTGTGTTTTACTCTTTTGTCTGCGCCTCATAACAAATTTATTCTATAATTTTAAGCAATGAATTTATTCTATTATTTTATTCTATGAATTTATTCTTCAGCTGACTTTCCCTGACAACGAGTGCTTGCTTACATTTTTGACCTTACTAAGCGCTTGTTGTTTCCTGTATATCTTATATCTTAACTATATCTATATCTTAACCATATCTTGACTATATATCGAACTGTGTCCTCTTCTTACTGTTTATTGCTGTATTTAATGATCATCAGTTCAACAGCTGTCTTGTCATCCAGACGTCCTGTCTTGACTGCCTCTTCTGTTTCTGCAAAATCAAGAAGTGCATTTCTGATTGCCTGATAAGTAAATCCTTTTGCCTGCGCAATATATTTTCCAACAAGAAATGGTGCAATTCCCAGTGTTTTACTAATCGTCGCATTATCATGTCGTTCATTGACCATTTCCTTGACCTGTAGCATCATATTGAACTGTCTAGTGATCAGATACATAATTCTCATTGGTGGTTCCTTGAGCAGAAGCAGATCGTAATAGAGATCCAGAGCTTTCTTTTGCTGTCTTGTTGCAATTGCCGTGATCATATCAAAGATTTTATTTGTTGTCTGTGTGGTACAAATTTTCTCAATATCCTCTTCTGTGATCTCTTCTTTGCCCATTGTGTAACAGATGACCTTTTCCAGTTCTGCCTTAATGTTGTCCATCTGTACACCAGTCTTTGTCAGAAAAAGTTCCATGACCCTGTGGTCCATAAATTTATTCTCCGCTTTTAATAGTCCATTCACCCAGCGGGAAAGAATTCCAACATCCTGAAATTTCATTTCAGATATATAGCCTTTATCCTTGACCGCTTTATATAATTTATTTCTTTTATCAATTTCTCCATCCACAAAAATGATATGCAGATATTCCGGCATATTTTTCACCAGATTTACGACATCTTCGGATGCAGATTTGAAAAATCCGCTGTTCTCAATGATCAACAGTCGTCTGTCCGCGAAAAAAGGCAGGGTATCTGCTGTATTGACGATTTCCTTTGTATCCAGTTTTTTGCCTTCATAATAGGCATAATTCATTGTATCGTCGCCAACCATTGCTTCCCGTAATTTATCGCGGTACTGTTTCTTCAGATACTCTTCCTCTCCACATAGGAGATAGACCTGTTTGAATTCATTTCTTTTTATATGATCATTTAAAAACTTCATAATTCCATCCTATTAGCATCAATATATTTTCTTTATTATTCTAACACGTTTGACCGATTTTGTCCTGCTTCCGGTTTTCTGTCTCTTTCGAGCTATTTTCAGTGAGTGCATCCGCCTTTTCTATAAGTTCTTCCATCAGTTCCAGTAACTGTGCCTTTGATGTGATCGTGGCAGTCTGCATGCCCATCTTTTCTGCTGCATCTGTATTATCTGCCCGGTCATCAAAAAAGATGCATTCTGCAGGATCTAAATCATACTGATCGAGCAGATACTGATATATTCTTCTGTCCGGCTTTGTGATATGTATCTGGTAAGAGACCACTTTTCCATCGATATCATCAAAAAATGATGCACCTTTTGTATGCTTTTCAAATAGATCTTTAGAATAATTGGACAGCAGATATATGCCATATCCACACTCTTTTAATTCATGCATTTTATCCCAGACATCCTGTCTTGCAACCGGCATCTGTTCCCCGTGGGTAATGAACCATTCGATGATCTCTGCATCCTGTGGATATTTCTTTATATAGGCCTGAATAACTTCGGCATCTGACATTTCAGCAAGATCAAATTCGTGCCAGAGCGGATCATCAAAAAGCATCGTTCCGATTCTGACCGCCTCATCTTCACTCAGTCCCTTGTCCATCAACATGTCTTTCCAACGATATTCCAGAAGAACATCTCCTACATCAAATATTATATTTTTGATGGTATTAGGTACTTCATTTTTATTATATTTTGTATTCTTGTTTAAAGTATAAATTTCCTTCTTCATTTCACATACCTCGCATGATGCTCTGTCATTTTTCCTGTTTTAATTAATAATTCTATCTTATTTTATGACAGAACACAAGTATTCAATTCACAATATAAGTTTCATTTCTCAGACTTGATCCATCTGTATACAATGTAATACAGCCTTTTTGTGCCGTCAAATATACATCCGCACCGATCTGATCGAGCCGGTTCACAAGTTCTTGACTCGGATGTCCGTATTGATTATTAATCCCGGCAGAAATCAGTGCCGTCTCCGGTTTCACGATCTCAAGAAAATTCATCATTGTAGAATTAGCAGATCCATGATGCGCCGTTTTCAGGACATCAATATCCTTTAATCGTCCGTCCGCTATGATACGCGCTTCCCCTTCTGCCTCCAGATCACCCGTAAAAAGCATGGAAAAATTTCCATATGTGAGCATTGCTACTGTTGAAGACGCATTTTTACTGGAGTAACTGACGTCGGGATATGGATGTAGAAAATCCAAATGTAACTTTCCCACTGTCAGCTGGTCACCAGCTGTAATATAAGATACCAGAATATTTCTCTCTTCTGCCAATTCTTCCAGCTTATGATAGGCATCATCTCGCTCACTGATATTGGGCAGTAACAGATTATGTATTTCAATCCCCTGACTATCCGTTAGCAATTCCTCAATGCCATTTATATGATCCGCATCTGTATGGCTGACCATAATATAATCAAGGCTGCTGATTCCCTGCGATTTTAGATAAGGGATAACCCGGTATCTGGTCAATCCTTTGATATCTGTACTGCCACAATCTGATAAAATCGTCACATCCGAGGGTGTCCTGATCAAAACACTGTCTCCCTGCCCCACATCTATCATCGCTATTTGCAGCTGCGGATGTATTTTCTGTGGCAGAACCAGTACCAGAAGTGCCATTGGTAGTAGTATTCCCGTAAATGCCCTCTTTCTGCCTTTACTTTTCTGAAACACATCCTGACATGTTTCCTCTTCTTTCTGGATTTTGAGACTGACCTTTTTCTGTACAACACAAAATAAGAATAATAAAAGATAATAAAGAAAAATAGACTGGCTCGATGGTCTTCCGATAATAATCTGTGCAAATGGCAGTTTTTGTGTACTCCTGCACAAGAACTCATAGAACTGTAAAATATAATGCCCCATACCTGCTGCCATCAGCCCTGCCCGAAGAGTATACATTCCAGTCACTCCACAAAGGATCGCACTGATCATGACCAGCGACATTAGCGGTATCACGATAATATTTAAAAATACGGAGTATAACGGAAGCTCATAATAGAAGTACAGAAGTACTGGAAACGTCACCAGATTAATAGCCAGACTGACATTGATCAGCTTCCAGAACGTCACTGCCACAATTCTGATATATAATTGCACTTTTTCCTTTTTCGATCTGGTTATTTTAAGACGTTTACTGATCTTTTTTCTATCTGTGCAAATAAGACTGTCTACGCAGGGTGCCACTTCTACAATTGCAAATACCGCACCAAAGGAAAGTAAGAATCCACAATTTTTTAGTAGTGCAGGAGAATCTACAAGCAAAAGGATCGCTGCCAGTGCCATTGCTGAGCGGATATCGTAGGCCCTTCCACATACATCCGCTCCCATTGCAGCAACAAACATGACTATTGCACGTATTGTAGATACGCCATTTCCAGTCATAATTCCATAGAGCAGAATCAATCCGGTTCCAAGAACTGCAGCTTCGGCAAAACTAAGTCCCCTCCTCCTGATGAACTTATAGAACGCCAGACCAATAATCGCTACATGCAGACCACTGATCGATAACAGATGCGCAATTCCACTCTCCTGATACAGATTTTTAATTTCCTGATCGAGATCTTCTTTTTCACCGAGAACGATCGATTTGTAGATACCTGCATCCTTTTCTTCACAGACAGCATCATATGTACCATCAAGCTTTTCTTTCAGTGTTTGCAATGCTTTTACGATTTCATTACTGGTATGACTCTTTATGATAAGGCTCTGTGCCTGACAGCGAAATACTATCTTTAGTGTCTGATAATAAGTCTTCTGGTCGAATTCACCCGGATTTCGCATAACTGAAAAATTCTTCACTTTTCCGGTCACTTCCACTCGATCACCCGGCATGCAATCCGTATTCTGAATTGTAACCAGTACCCCACTGCATTTTACCGGCGTCTGTTGATTTATCTGCGAAGGTGTCAGCATACAATTTTTTAGCTGAACCTGCACGGATGTGTCAGTTCTTTTTACCAGGGTCACAACACCTGTGATACTTGCCTTTACACCACTCTCTTCGTCTGTTATATATTGTTGGAATTCATTTGGAGCCATCTGCTTTTTCGTAAGCAGTACGGCTATCAGAAATATAAGAATATAAATTAAGAATTCCAGTTGTGCTTTTTTCCTTTGGATCAGAACGATCAGAAAAAGGAATGCCACAACTGAAAGAATTATTGAAAAATAGAAACAGCCTGCCATGACCAGTCCATCACCGAGGATGAACGCCATAGCAGCTGCAACAAGAGGTCTTTTTATGTTCAGCCCTCCCTACTTTGTCTGTACCAGCTCGGTATTCATTTCAAAAGTTGAATCCAGACTGATACTCTCACGAAATGTTTTCTTGGAATCTCCATTTACAAGGATTTGCACATTGTCGATCTCGCTGAGTTCGCACAGGGAATTGACGATTGAATAGATTGGAATCGTATCAGATACATTGACCATCTCATTTAAAAAAGAGGAATCCAAATTAACATAACAGGTTCCATCCGTTACCGAAATGCTCAGTAACTTCATCCCCGATGGCAACGTCTTTGAGCAGGATGCGATATCCGGTCCATTGATCAGCTGTTCCACTATGACACGCTCCACAGAAACACTTCTGCTGTATGCCACAGAAACATTATCTTTGACCAGTTTGTCTCCCTTCTGGTTCGCAAAATACAATGTGAGCTCTGCCCACTGGAGATTATTCACATTATCATCTGTATCATCAATAAAGTCTCCTGCTGACATCATGCCGATCTGCATGCCGTCCGTATAGGTAACCGGTGAATCTGACACATAGAACATTACGTAATCAATTCCTGTGATCTGCGTCAACGTTTTTACGACTGCTCCACGATAAAGTGCCTCGATGGAATTCGACATATTATAATACTCGTCATTAAAATATACATTTACCAGATCATTGCTGACTTCATATTTTGTGATCTTGACAGCTTCCGGCTTCAGAACAACGATATCATCTGACTTCTGTGTCTCTGACATCTTATCCAGCATTGCACCGACCAGTTTTTCCTTATCCGTCTCCGAATTTTTATAACTGACTGTTACAAGCTTGGTCTTATCACTATTTGTATAATAAATGCTGTATGCAGCTGCATCAGCGCTCTCCTTTGTGCAGCCAAACAGCGACACAACGGAAAGCATGCAGACTAGCAGCAGCGCTATAGTTTTTCTGATTATTTTCATGTAACCACACTTTCGATATGTTTTGCATCTATCAAGGCTGTTCTACAAAGTTCAATGGAACACGTACCGTAAATGTTGTACCAACGTTTTCCTCACTATGCAGCTTAATTGCACCATGATGCATCAGAATGGAATTTCTGACAATTGCAAGTCCGAGGCCAGTACCACCTGTCTCCCTTGATCTTGCCTTGTCCACGCGGTAAAATCTTTCGAATACCATGTTCTGGTTCTCCTTTGGAATTCCAATTCCGTTATCTTCTACCCTAATATAAAAATACTTATGATCCGCATTTAAGGAAACATGTACCCAGCCGTCCATATTGTTATATTTGATTGCATTTTCCACAAGATTGGATACTGCAATTGTAAATTTGACTTCATCAATTTCTGCAACGACCGGACGAAAACTTTCAAATAAAAGCTCTATGTTCTTTTTCTGTGCGATCGGTTTCAGTCGTTTTAAGATCAGTTCAAGCAATTCATTAATATTAACGGATGTAATATTAAGTGTTGCCGCTGATTTATCCATCTTAACAAGGGAAAGCAGATCATCGATGATCTTACTCTCTCTGTCGATTTCATCGACGATGTCCTGCATAAATTCCTTATACAGTTCAACTGGTACATCTTCCTGTGTATTCAGCGAATCTGCAAGCACTTTCATAGATGTAATTGGCGTCTTTAATTCATGCGACACATTTGAAACAAATTCCTGTCTGGACTCATCCAAATTATGCATCTTATCCATGACATCGTTAAAACTCCTGGCAAATCGCTGGATCTCCGTATAATTTCCGCCTTCGATACGTTTATCATAATGTCCCATTGCGATAGTATCGACTTCATCAAATGTCTTTGTAAATGCGTGACTGACGATTCGTGCTGCTATTGCAGCAAAAAGAATCAAGAACATGATCAGCGCAATTTTAATAATATATGTCTGTCCTGCTACTTCATTGGTAAATTCCATAATACTTTCTGTGGAAATATTGAGTACCAGCACTGCCATAACAGCCTTGTCCTCATTAAAGACAGGTGTCGTGACCTCGATAAAGTTCTTTTCTTTATCATAGGCAGCCATACTTTTTTCATTATTAAAGGATTTGATTATATTTTCTGAAAGGACCGTTTTGTTCTTTTCAAATGAATAGGTATCCAGAATGATCTGGTAATTTTCATTTACAAGAAGGATCCTTGCGTCATTAATGGAGGAATACTGTTGAATGACTGCACTAAATGAATTGATGCTCGATTCAGACACATCCGGATATTTTGCAATTTCCTTGGCAATAACAGCTGCCTGGGTCTGGATCTTTGCCATCCTGTCATAGACAATTTCTGACTTATAATAGCTGTGCACTGCACTGTCCATAATGGATATCGGCAGTACACCCAAGATAACTATTACAATTAAGATTCGACAATTTAAACTATGAATGTAGGCTTTCAGCTTTTCCCTGACCCTAAGCCTGGAAGTAATAGCCAACACCCCACTTCGTGTGAACGTACTTAGGCTCACTTGGATTTGCCTCTATCTTTTCACGTAATCTTCTGACATGAACGTCCACGGTTCTTACATCTCCTGGATATTCATAGCCCCATACTGTATTCAGCAGATTCTCCCTGCTGTAGACTTTATTTGGATTAAATGCGAGCAATTCGAGCAGATCAAATTCTTTGGCTGTCAGATAAATTTCTTTTCCACTAATAAATAATGTTCTGCTGTCGCAGTCCAGTTTCAGTTCTCCAACTGTCAGTTCTTTTGAAACGGGCGCCTTGGGTTCTGATTTGACATTACGTCTCATGATTGCCTTGATTCTGGCTTTCACTTCCAGAATATTAAATGGTTTGGTAATATAATCATCTGCACCATATTCCAGGCCCAGAATTTTATCCATGTCGTCTCCTTTTGCCGTAAGCATAATAATTGGCATATTGGAAAACTCTCTGATCTGCTGACATACATCCAGACCATCTATCTTAGGAAGCATCAGATCAAGAAGTACCATGTCATATTCGGTCTTTTTCGCAAAATTGAGTGCTTCCTCCCCGTCATATGCACAGTCTACTTCCATTCCATCCTGTTCCAGACTGAAACGAATTCCTTTTACTATTAATTTTTCATCATCCACAACCAAAACTTTTTTACCCATTTTTCATAATTCCTCTACTTTAAAAATATTGTATACACCAAAGTTATCTATCTGACCGTTATCTGGTCCTTTATCTTATTAAATGCAGCCTCTTTGATTCCCGAAATATACTTAATATCCTCAATCTCCGAAAATTTTCCATTGGTCTGCCTGTAGGTAATAATATCATTTGCTCTGGATTCGCCGATTCCCGGAAGCGTCATCAGCTGCTCTTTCGTTGCAGTATTAATATTGACTTTGCTACCGGTCTGTCCCGATTCCAAACCACTTTGTGAGCCACCAGCATTACTGGTCATGCCTGCCAGACCAGACATCTCATTTCCATTCTCTTCTGGCTGCTCCTGTTGAGAAGGGACATAGATCTTCTGCCCATCTGACACGACTTCAGCCATATTCAGATAGTTCTCATTCGCATCCTCTGCCATGCCACCAGCCAGTTCAACTGCCTGATAGATTCTTGTTCCCTCTGCAACCGCATAGACTCCTGGGTCATTGACACTTCCACATACATGCACGAACAGCTGTACCTGCGTTTCGCTAGTACTTTGCTCGTTGTCTGCAGGATCTGCCGTGCGAGCTTCCTCCGACTGTCCACTCTGTGTGATCTGCGCTGTATCCTGTGCCTTTACTTCCAGTTGTTGTGTTGTAAGTTCACCCTCACGATCTCTGCCCACCAGATAAAATGCTCCGGTAACTGCCATGATCGTAATGATTCCTGCAAGCCTGCACCAGCCTGCATTCTTTCTGTAAAACTTTATTAAATTCTGTATCATATTGCCTCCCTATACGGAAATCGTTCCTGTCCGATTACTGTTACCAGTTCTTCCCAAAACGAATTACTTCCAATATAAGGTCCCTTTTATGCACTAGTTCTATTCTACAAAAAATAAATGCAGAATACAAGCCCAAATTCCAAGTAAATCCATTAGAAATGCTAGAAAATGGACAGATTTTCAAAAAGCTGGTTGACATTGATTTTTCCATACCCCCAGATTACATTTGGATACTCTAGACTCGGATTTCTCTGCGCCCCTCTGACAATCAGCCTGTTAATATCATGTCCTGTGATTGTCGTATAGAATCCTTTCACTGCCGCCCACTCTAAGATCATAGCCATAATACCAGTTGCATGCGCTGTTGCAGCCCCTGTTCCAGTCACACTACCATACCCAAGTGTAGAAAGTGCACAGGGAAGTCTGTATCCAGGCGCTGCAATGTCCGGATTCTCTGTTCTCCTTCTGCTAAATCCTCTGCCTGAATCAGCCAGAATACTATTTTCAACTTCATTATAAGCAGCAACTGTCAGTGATCGCACCGCATTTCCAGGCGATGTCACAGTCGTATCCGGATTGGATTCAACAAAAACCGTGTCCTGCGATATCAGATTGCCCGATGGCAACCATGCATGAAATGCAAATAACTCTTTTTGCAGATTTTTCACCCTGATCTTCCAGATTCCAGGGGTTGGATCCTGAAATCGAAGCAGAATCATCTGATCTCCAGTTTCTTCCTCCATTATAATATTATTGATCCAGACCCTGCTTTGATTAAATACAAAGCCAAATTGTCGACAACCTGAGATTTCCGGATAAACACATTTTGTTGATTCTCCAGTCGGCGTAATCAATTCTACTGTCAACCTAGCCGGTACAAATGGCCAGATTTCCATAGAAAGCATTTTATCCTTCCCATCAATGGATACTTCAAAATCGTGACTAAAGCTCTCTCCCTTTACCTCTCTAAAATAATGTCTTCTTTTATTTGCCTCCATACCACTTGCTACTGAAATTCCCACTTTTGATATCTGAGACAGATAACTGATATAGTTGCTCGTGGCACCGCTACCATCATGACCGCCCTGACTCGTTCCAAGTCCCAAACAGACTGCAATTGGTCTATTGAGCTTTTTGGCAACCCGAAATACATAATTGAGCCCGAGCATCACATCCGATTCCTGAAAGCACAAGCGATCCTCTGGAATGCTATACAAATCTTTTAGAATCTTTTTTGCACTTTTCAGTTTCACAATGACCAGTTCGCTTTCTGGTGCAACACCCGCGAACCCTTTTTCTGTCTTAATACTGCCTGCTGCAACACTTGCAAGTGCGCTCCCATGTCCGTCTTCATCTGTAGATGGTACGATTTCAAGCGGATTTACAGATTTCAGTGCCAGATTGATCATATCCTTCGTATACTCACTGCCATATGAAAATCCCTCTGGCGCATTTCCATCTTCAATCGTCTGATCCCAGATCGATACGATTCTGGATGAATGGTCACTATAACAGAAGGCCTCGTGCTGATAACAGATTCCAGTATCGATCAATGCAATCAGTACGCCCTGCCCGTACAAGGATAGATATGGATTTCTCTGAACAGACGTTATTCCTGATGCATCATGACTGACAATAGAATTCAGTGTAAAAATCGAAGGAAATCTATGATATGGGTATAGGCCCAGATTGCACATATCATTATTGTTCGTCCGGACATGCAACAGTGAATGCCTTTCATTTAAATTTGTAATGTTATCTCCCGTATCATATTCCGCTACCATTGTATTATCAATAATCAGATCATAATAGGATGGATCTAGTATTTTATTCGTCATTTTACATACACTCCATTTATGCACTCTCTGCTTAAGTATATGAGTGACTGTAATACAAAATATCCAAATAGATTTTTCATTTTATCCTCCAAGAAATGGATTTACACAATTTGTACAATATAGTACAATAAAATAGTTAGTATTTTAGTAATAATAAGGGATTCGAGGTGATTTTTACTCTATGACAGATTTTCAATCTACTACGCGGACAATCTGCAAAAAAATATGTAACCGTGAGACGATCAGTTACCTGATTTTCGGTGTTCTGACCACGGTCATCAATATTGTCTGCTATCGATTATGTACAGTTGCAGGTATCGTCTACTGGCTTTCCAATGCAATTGCATGGATTGTTTCCGTAGCGTTTGCCTTTTTTACAAATAAACTCTATGTGTTTAGAAGTAAATCCATGGCATTACCCGTTCTCATGAAAGAGGCTGTGACCTTTGTTGCCGCAAGACTGTTCTCTGGCGCATGCGATATGGCTTTTATGGTATTTGCCGTAGAAATACTGGCAATGAATGACTTTATTGCCAAACTGATCACAAATGTATTTGTTGTTGTGGTCAACTATTTATTCAGTAAATTATTTATATTTAAAAAGGAAAAGATCCAAAGCAAGGCTGATGCCTGATTCATAGGATCTTTCTCAAGGAGGCTTATTTTGAAGAAATTACATTTACCGAAAATTCGGATGTTTGATGAAGACTCAAAAGCTGGAATTCCACAGGGAAATATTGCTTTCGTCATCGCTTTTGTAGTCCCGCTCATCATGTTTATTGCACTCTACTACGTCAGAGAAATCTTCCCATTCGGAAGCAACTGCTACCTGCGATCGGATATGTATCACCAGTACGCACCTTTCTTCTCTGAATTTTGGTACAAGCTCCGAAACGGTGGCAGTCTCACCTATTCCTGGGATATTGGTATGGGCACCAATTTTACAGCACTCTATGCCTATTATCTTGCAAGCCCTGTGAACTGGCTGATCTTTTTATTCCCACAGAAATATATGATTGAAATCATGAATGTGCTGATCATTTTAAAGCTGTCTGCTGCTTCTGTCGCTTTCAGTTATTATCTTTCAAAACATTTTCATACCAAATCATGTATGATTGCCTTATTTGGCATGTTCTATGGAATGTCCGGATATGTAGCTGCCTACAGCTGGAATATCATGTGGCTCGACTGTATCATTCTTCTTCCACTGATCTTCCTTGGGCTGGAACGTCTGGTCAATGAAAATAAATGTCTGCTCTACTGCATTTCACTTGGACTTTGTATCTTTACGAACTATTACATTTCCATTATGGTCTGCATTTCAGTTGTCATCTATTTTGTTGTTCTGCTCTGCTGCTACAGCGGTACAAAGCACTTTAAGATCTATTTAAAAAAGATCCTGCACTTTGGCATCTACTCACTGCTCGCCGGTGGAATCGCAGCGTGTCTTCTGTTGCCTGAGCTCTATGCACTCTCTCTTTCCGCATCGAGCAATGTTGCATTTCCACAGACACTGACCAATTATTTTTCAATTATGGAGATGCTGGTAAGACAGCTGATCGACGTTCCTGTTCATCTTGGACTTGATCATTATCCGAACATTTATTGTGGTGTGGCAGTATTTCTGCTGATTCCGCTCTATATTATGAACAAACGGATCGATTCCAGAGAAAAAATCAGTAAGATTCTCGTTCTGATCATTTTCCTGACTTCATTCAACTTAAATATACCAAACTTTATCTGGCACGGATTTCATTATCCTAACAGTCTTCCTTGCAGACAGGCCTTTATTTACATTTTCTTTTTACTCGCCATGAGTTATGAAGCATTAAAAGACATTCGTCTCTACAGTGCAAAAGAACTGATGACAAGTGCCGGTCTTGCTTTTGGATTCCTGCTTGTCGCTGAAAAGCTCTTTGCCGGAGATACTTATAACTTCAAGATCATGTATCTGAGTGGTGCTTTCATGCTCGCTTATGTGCTGATCATTTATTTCTTCAGACGTGCTGTTAAAACACCAGTTATCCTTTTCCTGGTATTTGTTACTACGATCATTGAATGTACCATGAATATGGAATCGACTGGCCTTAGTACAACGAACCGTACTTATTATGTAACTGATAATGCTGCAATCAGCAATGTCGTGAACTATGCATCTGAAAATGATGACTCCTTCTACCGTATCGAAAAATACAGTGGAATCCGTTCAAAAAATGATGCCGCATGGAGCAATTACAAAAATGCATCCGTCTTCTCCTCAACATCAAGTGCCGGTATGTCAGCACTCTACGGAGCACTCGGCTGTGAACACTCCACTAACGCCTATGCATTTAAGGGTGGAACGCTTGTTACTTCCTGCATGTTCGGTGTAAAATATGCCCTCGGCAATCAGATTCTCGCCGAAAGTAATCTGAGAAAATTCTACTATGGAAATGACGGGGAATTTCTTTATGAGAACCAGTACACACTGCCTGTTGGCTATATGGTAAATGGAGATATTAATAATCTCTGGAAAGTAGATTCCCTGATCAATGGCTTTGAAGTACAGAACCAGTTCATGGAGATCAACACTGGAATTAAAGACGTCTTTAAGAAAATGTATGAATATAAAACCGAAACAGATGTGACATTTAATCCGACAACGAGTGGTCATCTCTATATGGTCGTTCAGAATCAGAATTTAGACAGCGTTGGTGTATCAGTTAATGGTACCGTTACCAATTATACCGGACTTAAAAATGCTAATTACATTATTGATATTGGATATGCAACTCCAAATGACAGCATTGAAGTATATGGCGATGTATCCCTGAATGCTTCCGTATATTATCTGGATGATGCAAAATTCATTTCTGCATACAACACGCTCAACCAGGGCGGTCTCAATGTTACTAGCCATACTGATACCTCGATCAAAGGCAGCGTCACAGCTACAAACGATGGTGCTATGTTATTCTCTATTCCATTTGATAAAGGATGGTCAGTAAAAATAGACGGTAAGAAAGTAAGTACTTTTGCGATCAAAGATGCTCTTCTTGGTGTAAATGTACCAGCCGGAACTCATGAGATCAGCTTGAGCTACACACCAGTCGGCCTGATCAAAGGTCTGATTATTACCGCACTTTCCATCGCTTTGCTTGTAGCATTTACTCTGCTCAAGAAAAGACTGCGTGAAGGAAAACTCGATCCTAAGAAACTTCCTGTATTCGTTCAGGAATTGTGCAACGAAGAAGATACTTTAATCGAAAATACAAATATGACCCTAAAACTGGCTTCCATGTTGGGTGTCGATTCCAAACAAGGTGTTGACTCCACAGAAAATATAGATTATGATAATGAAGATGTTGTCGAAATTAGCGACACAGCCAATAAGGAATCTGACAATTCCACTTCCGGTTCTTCTAATTCAGATTGTTCGGACTCTCTCTAAGTTAAACAACGAACGAAGAACAGATAAATACGATGCTGCTCAACTGCAGATCTTACAGTTGTAGTGCAGAATGGAGGATATTATGAAACTTTGGGGCGGACGCTTCACGAAAGAAACAGACAAATTGGTAAATAACTTTAATGCATCAATTTCTTTTGATCAGAAATTCTACAAACAGGATATCCGTGGAAGCCTTGCACATGTTGAAATGCTTGGAAAACAGGGTATTATTACAGAACAGGAATGTAACGAAATCAAGAATGGCTTAAAAGGCATTCTGAGTGATATAGAAAACGGTAACTTAGAAATTGGGGATGAATATGAAGATATTCACAGCTTCGTAGAAGCAACCCTGATTGAGCGTACCGGTGATGTCGGCAAGAAACTGCACACCGGACGAAGCCGTAATGATCAGGTAGCTCTCGATATGAGACTTTATACCAGAGATGAAGTTCTCGCAGTCGATGAAGAACTCAAAGAATTACTTGCCGTTATCTTAAGAATTATGAAGGAAAATGTCGAGACCTACATGCCAGGTTTCACACATTTACAGAAAGCACAGCCAGTCACAGTTGCCCACCACTTTGGTGCCTACTTTGAAATGTTCCGACGTGACAGAAGCAGACTTGCTGACATTTATAAAAGAATGAACTACTGTCCACTCGGTGCTGGTGCCCTTGCTGGTACCACCTATCCTCTCGACAGAGAATTGACCGCCGAACTCCTCGGATTCGATGGTCCTACTTTAAACAGTATGGATTCTGTTTCAGACAGAGATTATCTGATTGAATTCTTAAGTGCACTTTCTACCGTCATGATGCATTTGAGCAGATTTTCAGAAGAGATCATTATCTGGAACACGAACGAGTATAAATTTATCGAACTCGATGATGCTTACAGTACAGGCAGCAGTATCATGCCACAGAAGAAAAATCCGGATATTGCAGAGCTGGTAAGAGGAAAGACCGGTCGTGTCTATGGCGCGCTCACTTCTCTTCTTACTACAATGAAAGGAATTCCTCTTGCATACAATAAAGATATGCAGGAAGATAAAGAATTTACATTTGATGCAATTGACACTGTAAAGGGATGTATCTCTCTCTTCAAGGGTATGATCAACACGATGCGCTTTAACAAAGATCGTATGGAAGCAAGTGCAAAACACGGCTTTACAAATGCAACTGATGCTGCTGATTACCTTGTAAAACATGGAGTTCCATTCCGTGATGCACACGGCATTGTCGGACAGCTCGTTCTTTACTGTATCGATAAAGGGATTCCACTCGATGCCATGACTCTGGATGAATTTAAAGCCATCAGCCCAGTCTTTGAAGACGATATCTATGAAGCGATCAGCTTGAAGACTTGCGTGGAAAAACGACTTACGATCGGTGCACCAAGTGCGACAGCGATGAATAAAGTCATTGCATTCTACGATGAATATATGAGTAAATAAGTTCAAAAAACGAATCTGTAACTCGTAAAAATATTCTATACATATAGATAAAAAATAAAACCTCCGGACCAATCAATCAGAGTTAATCTGAATGATCTGGAGGTTTTATTTTTTATTTATTTGCGTAAAAAGTTACAAGACATCACACTATTGATCATGCATTGGACATCTGTCGGAAGGTAATTTTAAATTATCGGTCATTTATAAAAGACAACAGTCTCGTATCTGCTTTTCATACTTCTGAACATCTATTAGACGTCTGTCTGGTTACCACTTTCATACTATTTAAAATCTAATTTAAAAATTCTGGGCAGTGTGATTAATCTGTCAGTTTTGCCTCAATTATGATAATAGATTCCTGCTGCTCTCCGATCATTTCCACTGCTACTGTATCCACACGACTTTTAAATACCGTACTCATATTTCTGATTTTGCAATATGCAAGTTGCATCTGCTCCTCAGTGCCCAGGTTTCCAATCGTCATATGTGGCACATAAGGCTGACCGCTCACATCTTCTTTAAAAATACTCTGATATAGCTTCTGATGTAATTCTACAATCGCCTGTTCTCCCTCTTTGATCTTTAGAAACAGAAAATTTCCATATGCATCTTTTTGCATCGCAGTATTCTGCAGCTCCAATTGAAATGGCTTGCTATCTTTTAAAGCTATTTCCATACGTCTTCTCAGTTCTTCATTGGAAATAGCATCCTGAAAGGGGAAAACAAGTGTAATATGCGGTCTGACCAATCCATAGAGCGGATCGTAGCTTTTCCTTATTTTTTCGATATCCTCCATATGATCACATTCTGGAAATATCATAATTGTTCTGGTCTGCATTGGCTGTCTCCTCCCCTTGTAGCTACATTTTCTGTGGCTACAGCATTTTCTACGTCTACATTATTTACTATAGTTACAGCATTTTCTGTAGTTTCATCTTTTCTATTGCTATAGCATTTTTTCTGTAATAACTTCCTTTTCTGTTGATAAAACATTTTCTGTAGTTACATCTTTTCTATTGCTGTTATAAATACTGACGATCTGTTGCGCATTCTTTTCTAGTGGCTCATCTCCATTCAGACGAATCACCTTACAGGGAAGTGTTGCTGCCCAATCCATATGCTCCTTGAGACTCGGTGAACCATCCGTATCGTAATGCCCACAACTTTCAAGAAATGCCTGATGTCCTTCATACATATCTCCTCCTGGCAAAATCCTATCACCATAACGCTCCAGCTCTCTTTTGTGTACCCGTCTCCTTCTAGTATCTGTATCTGCCGTCAAATGAACTGCCAAATCAAATAATGGATCGAACGACTGATGAAAACTGCTCATTGAACCCGCCATAACAAAATGTTTTCCCCGCGAAATAGCACTCATCAGCCGTTCGGCTTTCTCTGTCCTTGTATACATTGTGGTAAATGGCACCGCAGTATCTTTTCGCCAGATATAGTCGTCCAGATCAAAATACGGATATCTTAATTTTTGTGCGACCATTTTACCCAGTGTTGTTTTACCTGAACCTGCCGGTCCAAAAATAATCACTCCCCTGGCCATCAAAACACCCCCTGAATTGAATTTTTTATACTACAACTGAATAGACGTCAATAAATATCATCTTATGTGAATACAATAACCTTACTACAAGAGTCTGCACCAGTTTCATCATTTCTTGTGTGATTGCATATGGTAGCAGCCTTTTTCCTTCTGTCTCACTGACGAAATTCAATGATATCCTGAATTGGTTTTCTTGGTCTCTGTGCTGGATTTTCCGCAGGATATCCCACAGCGATCGCACCAATTAGCTGTCCACTGAATTTGCAGAATTCCATCAGTTCTGGATAGGCAAAACAGGTATTTGCGATCCACAGCGTACCAAGTCCCAACGAAACACCCTCAAGCAATATATTTTCAATGGAAGCACCAATGGAAAGATTGTCACAAATTTCTTTGAACCTCTCGTCTACATTTAAAGGGGCAAATGGTGATGCTCCATCCGGATTTTCCACCATCATGACCGCAGAGGCTTCCTGCATAATACGAAGTGTATTTTTTGCATCCATCAACCCAAATGCAGAGCCAGGCAATAACACCTGCTTTGTTTCCTCTCGTTCAATTCCTTTTCGCATTGCATCCAGCAATTCGTTCTTCGGCTCATTTTTGTATACAATATACTTCCACGGTTGTCTATTCTTCGCTGATGGCGCCATTCTTCCTGCCTCGACCAGCTGTAGGATCATTTCATCAGAAACAGGCTCTGCTTTAAATTTCCGAATACTTCTTCTGCAATTAATTTCCTCGATCATATGATTTACCTCGTTATAATTTATCTATCAGTTTTTGATTTTCGTTTTTAATTTCTAGTCTATCTTTTTGCCTATCTTTTTCGATGCAATTATTTTCTGTTTGCATCAGCGGCAAAATAGCCTTCGCATATTGCGATCACATTTTCAACGGCTTGCACCTTATCACACTGATACTTTTTCCCGTTGATGGTGAGTATTTTGCCAGCAAGTATTACATCAACAGCGTGATCTGCCATACTGATTGTAACACGATACCTCCAGCCTGTTGATGCTTCCACAATATATTTTCTGCTGATTCTGATTTTTCCAAGTTCTTGAATCATCTGGCTCCAGTCATCTTCATCCAGAGCAACTGCCTGCCCGGTATTACCATTCATGACTCGAATTTCTGTTACATTTGCATTCATTGGAAATCGCATGCTCAGTTCCATAGGAATCTCATTTACTATCACATAAAGAACTAGGAGCGTCACTATTACCAGGCCCCCTGTGCCAATCCATTTTTTCTTCATAAGCTTCCCCCTCTTGCTTACTCCGTTCTATGTATGCTTGCTGTAAAATGCTGCACTTCTTGGTCCTAAATGCTTGCAAATCTATTATCTCATATATTATATGATTATGAAAGTTGTAACAATTGCTGTTTGAATATTTCCAAAAATGTTTCGATTCGCATCTTGTCTGCTTTTGCTACCTTCATATTGACGCTCACTATTACTTTATTTCGAAATGTACTGACTGCTGCCTGAAAATTCGGCGCCTCCTTCATACTTCCCGTTAAAAATGCATCTGTTACAGTAAGCCCAGCAAACGATAGTCGTTTGTCATCAACAATTCCAAGATTGGTAAATGCTACAGGTGGATTTTTCAGTGCTTTCGCAATCATGACTGATGACACCGAAAACGGGAGCCAGGAATAGACACGATCCAATAGTCTTATCTGTTTGAGACATTGCATGCTGCTCTTCTGCTCTTCCATGCATTGATGTACTTCTTCAAGAATTTCTTCAAATACACGCTTATCCCAATATTTCTGTATCAAATTCTTAGCTGATTGTTCCTGTAAAACATGCTTACCAGAATACTGCCGGCTATCCGAACTGAAGTTAGCTGAACTGAAGTTATTCGAACTCAAGTTATCTGAGCTGAAGTTACCTGATCTGAAGTTATTCGAACTGAAGTTATTTGAACTCAAGTTATGCGAACTAAAGTTTCTTGAACAGAAGTTATCCGAACTCATGTTATTCGAATTCAAGTTATTATTAATTTCATCCGGTATTTTACTGATCTGACAATGCAGATTGCCAGTCAAATTGCAAAGTCCTGGCGCCTTCTTGCCTGGTAAATATTTTCTCAGATCTACAGCGCATACCAGATTTCTTAATTTATTCTCCTGAAATACCTGATTTGCCGCACAAAAATATGCCGCCATAAATATATCATTTATCGTGACATCATGCATTCTTGCATACTTTTTAATTGCAGAAAATGCAGTCGGCTCAATCTCGGTCAGCATGAACTCCGGATTAGCTTCCTCTCCCTGCAAGAAAAATGGTTGCATTTCCGCCTTACGCGCATTTCGT
>CAJMQE010000017.1 GCA_905215405.1 uncultured bacterium | reverse complement strand
CATACAGTCCTTGGAGAGGGACTATAAACACTACTACTTTATAATACGAGGAGCATGAAATGGACCCTTATAGCCGGAGATGCATCCGGGACAGGGTCTGGGATTCTGACCGCAGTATTGATTGAAGGCAATATCTGCGGTAAGGAGGTTAAGAGTATGAGAAAATTCGTACAGGGAAGAAACCAGAAACTGATTCGTAAAATATCAGCTGTTACATTTTCGACATTGTTTGTATCCAGTATGCTTTTTACACAGATTCCGGTGAGAGCAGATGTCAATGACAACAGTCAGGCTGTTTACACAGAGGCGGTGAGCCTGGGAAGTGATAGCACCGCTACAGAGGATGCGCAGGTGGATAATACAGCAGGTTTTTCAACAGATGTGATCTATCAGATCGTTACAGACAGATTTTTTGACGGGGACACAGGAAATGATTATGCAGCAGATATCTTTGATAAGAATGATGCTAAGAAATATCATGGAGGAGACTGGGCAGGTATTACAGACAAGATTGAAGACGGGTATCTGACAAATCTTGGAGTCAGTGCTCTTTGGATTTCATCTCCGGTCGAAAACATTTCAACAATCGATCCATCCAACGGATGTGCATCCTATCATGGATACTGGGCAAAAGATTATTTCAAGACGAATGAATATTTTGGCTCGTTCAACGATTTTACCACACTTGTTACAACAGCACATGAGCACGGCATTAAGATCGTTATTGATTTTGCACCGAACCATACTTCCACTGCGGAATATGGAACTATGAGCTTTCCTGAGGATGGCGCTCTTTACAGGGACGGTAATCTAGTAGGAAATTTTACAAGTGATTCGCAGGGGATTTTCAATCATGAGAGTTGGTCGGATTATAGCACCCGCGAGAATTGCATCTATCACAGCCTCTACGGACTGGCAGATCTGAATCAGCAGAATGGAACCGTAGATACTTATCTAAAGGATGCCATTGATAAATGGCTGTCTCTTGGCGTGGATGGAATCAGGGTCGATGCCGCCAAGCACATGAGCGAGGGATGGCAGAAGAACTGGTTGGAGTCAGTATATACGGATAAACCGGTCTTTGTATTTGGTGAATGGTACAATGGTGGTACTGCAAATGACACGGAGATGACGGAGTTTGCAAATGACAGTGGTATGAACCTGCTGGACTTCAGATTTGCAAATGCAGTTAGAAATACGCTGGGAACGGGCAGCAGCACGATGAAAGATTTCTATAATGTCATTGAAGCAACGGCAGGAGATTATGAGGAAGTCAATGATCAGGTAACATTTATTGATAATCATGACATGAGCCGTTTTACGACGCTGGCAGACAATAATCAGAGGGCTGTGGATCAGGCATATGTGCTTTTGTTGACATCTCGTGGAGTACCGACGATCTACTATGGATCTGAACAATATCTGACGGGTACAACGGATCATGATAACAGAAAAGATATGCCATCTTTTAACCAGCAGTCTGACGCTTACAGAGTCATTAGTGCACTGACACCGCTTCGTAAGAGCAATCCGGCGCTTGCCTATGGTACGACAAAAGAACGCTGGCTCAATGATGATGTTTGTATATACGAGAGACAGTTCGGCAAAAATGTCGTGTTAACAGCTGTGAATCGAAATCAGTCAACCGGATACAGCATCACAGGACTTTATACAAATCTGCCGGCAGGAAATTATGCAGATGTTATGAATGGAACACTTGGAGGTGGCAATATCAATGTAAATGCAAGTGGCGCAGTGAATGCATTTACACTGGGAGCCGGACAATCTGCAGTATGGCAGTATACAACAGAGCAGACGGATGCACCAGTCATCGGAAATATCGATCCTATGATGGGCGTTGCAGGCAACACGGTAACGATTACTGGCAGAGGATTTCAGGATGTTGCAGGAAGTGTGACATTTGGTACGACAGAGGCACAGATCGAGGAGTGGAGTGATTCAAGAATCAAAGTGAAGGTACCGAATATGACGGCTGGAAAGACAGATATTTATCTTGAGACAGCAGATGGAGTATCCAGTGATGCATATTCCGGATTTGAAGTCCTGACAGGAAATCAGGTTTCTGCCAGATTTAAAGTCAATCAGGCCTCAACCGATTATGGTACCAATATTTATGTAGTCGGAAATGTCTATGAACTTGGAAACTGGGATACAGATCAGGCAGTTGGACCATTTTTCAATAATACGGCTTCCATTGGCTCTTATCCAACATGGTTCTATGATATTAATGTACCGGCAGGAACCACTATTGAGTATAAATATATCAAAAAGGATGCGTCTGGAAATGTGATCTGGGAGAGTGGTAGTAATCATACGCTGACGACTCCGGCAGAGGGCACAACCAGCACAGAGAGCGACTGGTAAAGATTGATAAAGATCGGATAAAGACCGATAAAGGAATAGAAAAGCAGATAAAGATACGTAAACTTACATAAAGATACATAAAGTTACATAAAGATACGCAAAAATATGTAACGATACATAAAGACCGAAAAAGCGAATAATTCTGTACAAAGAATGAAGCATAAAGTACAGAGACGGATATAAGCAACTTAGAGAATAACAGATAGAAGCACAGCAGCACAGCAGAAAAAATGAGGTTTAAAGAACGATGGGTAAAACAGAGAAACATTGAAAAAGATAGTGAGGAAAATGGGCCGTTTCACATAGCCGCTTCGATATGAAGCACTGGCAGTTGAAACGGCCTGTTTCATGTATAGAGTTGTGGAAAGATGAATATTAAGAGGAAGACGAATATAAAGAGAACGTGGATATTAGAAGGAATGCAGTAAGGATGTGCATTCTGCAACATAGACATGCAACCTGTCTCTGCCAGTGACATAGAATGAATAGAATAGGTATTTGTATGGGCGAATAAATCATGGAAGATCAGAAAATAGAAAATCTGCTGAATGTCAGTCTTGGTGTCAGCGAGGGCACCAGGGAGAAATCAGTTGCACTGAATACAGGGTACAACAGGGAGGAAAAGACATGGGAGCTGATAGTCAAATACAATGGAAATCTGACAGAGTTGGAAGCTAAGTACAGAAATTTGACCGTCACAGAATTACTAAATGAATATGCAGTTGTTACGATTCCAGAGTCTGAAGTGAAACAGTTTGCAGCAGAAGATCAGGTAGAGTTTGTAGAAAAGCCAAAGAGATTATACTTTGAATTGTTCAGTTCAAAGTCTTATTCCTGTATAAATCCTGTGCAGCAGGGAGTCGATAATCCCTATAATCTGTTCGGTACCGGTGTTATTGTAGCGGTCATTGATACCGGTATCGATATTGTTGAGGATACATTTCGAAATGCAGATGGTACAACAAGGATTATGGAAATCTGGGACCAGACACTGCCGCCTACGGAGGAGAATCCGGCGCCTTATAACTTTCGAATCGGCGCCACATTTACCAGGGATCAGATCAATGCGGCGCTGGAAACGGGAGATCGTAGTAGAATTAATGAACTGGTTCCGTCCGTCGATGCACAGAGACATGGGACCTCAGTTGCACATATTGCATGTGGGAACAGCGGCGTTGCACCAAGAGCGGATATTATCGTTGTGAAAATGGGGCTGGCTGGAGAGGATTCTTTTCCAAGGACCACGCAGCTGATGATGGCAGTAGACTTTGTTATTCGGCGGGCTTCCGATCAAAAAATGCCGGTGTCCATTAATTTGAGTTTTGGTAATAACTATGGAAATCATACGGGCTCCTCGTTGCTTGAGACCTATCTGGATGACATAACAAATTACTGGAAGAATTGTATCTGTGTGGGAAGTGGAAATGAATCAGCTGGAGCAACGCATACCAGTGGGACACTGGTCAATAATGTCGTGCAGGAAATCGAAGTATCTATCGGTTCTTATGAAACATCAGTCAATCTGCAGATCTGGAAGGATTACTGGGATGAATTCAGAATCGAACTGGTCACCCCGACTGGTAGAAATCTTGGAGTTATTCAGCAGACACAGGCTATTCAACGGTTTGTATACGACAAAACAGAGGTACTCGCTTATTATGGAGAACCAAGTCCGTTCAGTATGCGGCAGGAAATTTACTTTGATTTTATTCCAACCCGGGATTATATTAATGACGGAGTTTGGAAAATCAGGTTGGTTCCAGAGCGGATCCTGGTGGGGCGTTTTGACATGTGGCTGCCATCTATAGCTGCGTTAAATGCGGGAACCGGCTTCTTAAGACCCAACAGTACGCTGACGTTTACGATTCCATCAACTGCATCAAGAGTGATCTCAGTTGGTGCCTATAACGGTGCGACCAATGCCTATGCTTCTTTCTCCGGACGTGGGTATGTAGCACAGATCGGTGGAACGACGATCGCCAAACCGGAACTGGTGGCACCCGGAGTCAATGTCTTACTGCTTGCAAATGGACGACAACGGGCGGTAACAGGGACTTCATTTGCAACACCATTTGTAACGGGAGCTGCGGCACTACTGATGGAATGGGGAATAGTAAGGGATAATGATCCATTTTTATATGGGGAGAAAGTAAAGGCATATCTGATCGATGGAGCCAGAAAACTGCCGGGATTTACAGAATGGCCGAATCCAGAGGTCGGGTGGGGAGCACTTTGTGTCAGAGACAGTCTGCCTGACTGATTTGCCTGTCCTTGGGAATGCGTGGATCATTTCAAAAAGAGACAGTACTGGAGTTGTGGCAGAATATGTGCTAGTATAAAGGCAAAGATAAAAAAGTACCACAACGGTAGTAATCAGGAATGATATGAATACCACAAGTGTATCCATATCATTTTTTGATTTTGAAAGGAACAATATGAAGAACAAATTTGAAGCATTTCATCTGTCACCCGAAATTGTAAAAGCACTCTCTACATTACATTATATGGAACCCACGGAAATTCAGGCAAAAGTACTGCCAGTCGCATTGGATGGAAAGGATCTTGCAGCACAGTCCCAGACAGGAAGCGGTAAGACAGCGGCGTTTGGAATCCCAATTTGTGAAAATGCAGTATGGGAGGAGAACCGTCCCCAGGCGCTGGTCATCGAGCCAACGAGGGAACTGACTGTTCAGGTAAAAGAAGAACTTTTTATTATTGGCAGATATAAGAGGCTAAAGGTACCAGATCTGTTCGGTGGCTTTCCAATAGACAAGCAGATCCTTTCACTGAAACAGAAGAGTCATATTGTTGTCGGAACACCGGGAAGACTGCTTGACCATGTGCAGAGAGGAAGTCTGGATCTGACATGTATTAAAACACTGGTCATCGATGAAGCGGATCTGATGCTCGATATGGGCTTTATAGGAGATGTGAAGCAGATTCTGAAAGAATTACCAGTATGTCAGATCATGTTATTTTCAGCAACACTGGAAGATGGTCTGCAGGAACTGATGCAGGAATGTATGAAGGAACCGGTAACCATCAACATTGAGACACATGTGAAGACGGTTGAAAAGATTGAGCAGAGTATCCAGTGTATTCCTGGGGATGAAGAGGAGAGAGCACATACAAAGTATCATGCTTTCTTAAATACACTGATCAGAGAAAATCCAGAAAGTTGTATCATTTTCTGTGGAACCAGGGAAATGGCAAATGTGCTTTGTAGAAAGCTGGGCAGGGATGGTGTGACATGTGGCGTTTTACATGGAGATATTGAGCAGCAGGACCGGCTGCGTACCATTGACGGATTTCGTCAGGGAAAATTCCGTTACCTTATAGCAACAGATGTAGCTGCTCGCGGAATTGACTTTCCAAATCTTCCACTTGTATTAAATTATGATTTTCCAACAGGAAAAGAGGCTTATGTACACAGAATCGGGCGGACAGGCCGTAATGGAGAACCTGGAAAGGCAGTCAGTTTTATGACAGAATCTGATATTAAAATGCGTCAGATGATTGAAGAATATATCCATCTGGAGATTCCGGAAACGAAAATCCCGGAAGTTACGGAGGAAGAGAGAAAGTTATTCTTTGAGACCCAGAAGGAAAAACGTAAATTAAAGAAGAGAAAAGGCGCAGAATTCAGGCAGTCAATTATGAAGCTGACGATCAGTGGTGGCAAAAAATCTAAAATGCGTGCTGGCGATGTGGTTGGCACAATCTGTAGTATTGATGGAATTACAGTGGATGACATTGGTGTTATTGATGTGCGAGACAGTCTGACTTATGTGGATATCATGAACGGAAAGGGCAGAAAAGTATTGGAGGCATTACAAAAGAAAACAATTAAGGGAAAAATAAGAAAAGTCAGAGAAAGCAAAAGAGATAGATAAAATTTAAAATAAGTGTTGACTCTGCCGTTACGTAATAGAGTAGTATCTTCTTTGGGAGGTGAAAAAATGAGAGTCACAATCAGTGAAATGGCAAAGATGGCAGGTGTAAGTGTAAGAACACTGCATTATTATGATGAAATAGGACTGTTAGAACCTAGCGAGGTAGTATCCGAAACCGGTTATAGATATTACGATGAAAAAGCAGCAGAGCGTTTGCAGCAGATCCTTTTTTTCAGGGAGCTGGATTTTCCATTGAAGGAAATTGTACAGATCATGAACGCCTCAGATTATAAAAAAGAAGAGGCATTAAAAAGGCAGAGAGAATTATTAAGGCTTAAGCGCAAACGTCTGGACAAATTGATCGGCCTTTTGGATGCAGGATTGAAAGGAGATACGAACATGAGTTTTCAGGAATTTGATAAGAGCGAGATCGAGCAGGCAAAAGAAAAATATGCCAAAGAGGTACAGAGCAGATGGGGGAACACCGATGCATATCAGCAGAGCAGCAAAAGAACAGCAGCATATACAAAAGAGGACTGGAAGGAAGTCGGTGGCAAAATGGATGAACTTTTAAAAGCATTTGCTGACCATGTGGGTGAAGCTCCAGAATCAGCTGCTGTGCAGGAACTGGTAGGAGCATGGCAGAAATATATCACGGATTATTATTATGACTGTACCAATGAGATTCTTGCAGGACTTGGACAGATGTATGTTGCAGATGAAAGATTTACGAAGAATATGGATAAGTTCAAGGAAGGGACAGCGGAACTGATCAGCAGGGCAATCGAAATTTATATTGGATAGAAATTGAAAAGAAAAAGATAAAAATATCTAACAGCAATAATCAAATAAAAATAGGTAATTAAAAAGGAGAACGGCGCAGGTGATCGCGTCGCTCTCCTTTTTTGATATCAATAGACCAGCTTACGTTGACATTCATATAGCTGGGAAGATGTCTGCAGGAAATGTTATAGGGTCGTTGGAACTATTATGACTGGATACAGGATTTCAGGCGCCGCAGGATTTCATCCATCCGTTCATCGGGAATGGAGGTATAGTTGAGAACAAATATATGCGCATCGGGTGTGATCTGTGCGGAAAGTGTCTGCAGAGTGGAGTCTGTTAGCTGCGATTTCTGTTCTGAAATACAAATGGAGTCCGGTGGTGCGATCAGATACTGGGACAGTGCTCGAATGCGGATCTCCCTGGCCTGAGCACGCTGTAAAAAGGCTTCATCCGAAAGCTCTGTATTGATCTTCATCAGAAAATGAAGTCCTGCATCTTCTTCTGAGATTTCTACATCATCTTTCAGGGCGCTATTTTTAATTGCCGTAATAAAAGCATTTCTCTTTTTATAATAAAAGGTACGCATTCGGTTCAAATGCTTTTCAAAATAGCCGTTTTCAATAAAATGTGCCAGAGTGTACTGCTCAAAGTTAGACACAGTACAGGAATAAAAGCCGAGTTTTCGATGAAAAAGTTCCATCAGATGGGCAGGCAGGACCATATAGCTGATTCGTACTGTGGAGGCGAGTGTTTTTGTAAATGTATTCATATAGATGACTTTTTCCATCACATCGATACTCTGTAAAGTGGGAATAGGCTGTCCGACCAAACGGAATTCACTGTCGTAATCATCCTCAATGATATAGCGGCTATCCGATTTTGAGGCCCATCCTAAAAGTTCGTATCTTCGGCTGACAGGCATAACGATACCAGTTGGAAAATGATGAGATGGTGAGATATGAACGATATCAGTGCCAAAGTGTTCGAGCGCTTCGATACGAATACCATTTTTGTCCATGTCGGCAGCATCGCATTTTACATGGTGACTCTGATAGATCTGTGATACTTTTGGATATCCCGGGTTTTCGACGGCATATTTTTTATTCTGTCCCAGGAGCTGAATCAGAAGTCCATATAAATATTCAGTACCGGCGCCGATGATAATTTGCTCTGGACTTACACGCATATCCCGAAAGTCTTTGAGATGTTTTGCAATGGCTGCTCTTAATTCTGGAATGCCTTCACTTGGGGAGTTCGTCATAAGATCGATACGGCTGTCATTTAAAATTTCCCGAATTAGTCGGGTCCAGATCGAGAAAGGAAAATTATCGGAACAGGTCTGATTGCTGGTGAAATCAGCGAACCAGTCTTTCTTTGCGGACGTGTTTCGGGAGAGAAAAGAACTATCTGAAGGGGTGTCAGCATTTTGACCGGATTCTGTAAGTGTGAGATTGCCGGGTGCCACAGAATTTGCATAGGCTGCAGGTCTGGGAAGGGGTTCTTTTTTAAGATCAGCTACGTAATACCCTTTTCTAGGAAGGGAAAATATGTATCCTTCAGAGAGTAATTGCTCGTAAGCATTTTCTACGGTGATGGTACTTATGCCCAGATTTTTTGCACAGCTACGTTTGCTGGGAAGCTTGTCACCAGGGCGCAGTTGTTCGTTTAAGATGTCATTTCTGATACATTTATATAAATGTTCGTACAGGGAATCTGACCCTGAATCGGTAAAGGAATATGTCAGCATTATCTTTTTATCCTCCAATCTGACCATTCTGGATATCTCTAAATTGACTATTTTAATATGTTCAGTTCGCATTATACTATTGCCATACAAAAAATACAAATAAATTTGGAGGTAAGGCAGGATTATGAAAGAGAACAGATATGAACTGAACAAAGAACTGGCACAGATGCTAAAGGGCGGTGTCATAATGGATGTCACAACACCAGAACAGGCCAGAATCGCAGAAGAAGCGGGAGCCTGTGCGGTTATGGCGCTTGAGAGGATACCGGCAGATATCCGTGCGGCAGGAGGGGTATCCAGAATGAGCGACCCACAAATGATCAAAGGAATTCAGCAGGCGGTATCAATTCCGGTCATGGCAAAGTGCAGAATTGGACATTTTGTTGAGGCACAGATACTGGAGGCAATTGAAATAGATTATATAGATGAAAGTGAGGTACTGACTCCGGCCGATGATGTCTATCATATCAATAAGACAGAATTTCGGGTACCATTTGTCTGTGGTGCAAAAGATCTTGGGGAGGCACTCAGAAGAATCAGCGAAGGGGCATCTATGATCCGAACCAAAGGAGAACCCGGAACGGGCGATATTGTGCAGGCAGTAAGGCATATGAGAAAGATGAATCAGGAAATTGCCAAAATCACAAGTATGAGAGAAGATGAGCTTTTTCAGGAGGCAAAGGAACTGCAGGTACCATATGAACTGGTCAGGTCAGTATATGAGAATAAAAGACTACCAGTTGTAAATTTTGCTGCAGGAGGAGTGGCTACACCAGCAGATGCGGCACTGATGATGCAGCTTGGGGCTGAGGGTGTATTTGTCGGCTCCGGAATCTTTAAGTCAGGGAACCCGGCTAAGAGAGCCAGTGCAATCGTGCAGGCGGTTACAAATTACAAGGATGCAGCTATGATAGCGGAGCTTTCCGCAGGACTAGGTGAAGCCATGGTTGGAATCAATGAACAGGAGATTGCATTATTGATGGCGGAAAGAGGAAAATAATTGTGGAGCAGACAGGAGGCGCATTATGAAAATAGCAGTACTTGCAGTGCAAGGAGCATTTGTAGAACATGAAAATATGCTGCACAGGCTCGGAATAGAAACAGTTGAACTTAGAAAATACGAGGATTTAGAGGCTGGGTTTGATGGACTTATTCTGCCGGGAGGAGAAAGCAGCGTTCAGGGGAAATTGCTGAAGGATATGGGCATGGAAAAGGTGTTGACAGACAAAATAAGAGCCGGGTTGCCGGTTCTTGCAACCTGTGCCGGAATGATCCTTCTGGCAAAAGATCTTGAGAATGATACACGCAGATATTTTCAGACCATGCCCATTGAAGTTCGAAGAAATGCATATGGTAGACAGCTGGGGAGCTTTCGTACTGAGGAGAATTTTCAGGGGATCGGAAAAGTACCAATGACATTTATCCGGGCACCGTATGTGGTCAGGGTGGAAAAAGAGGTCACCGTTCTGGCGAAGGTCAATGGAAATATTACAGCAGTGAGATATCAGAATCAGTTGGCGCTGGCATTTCATCCGGAGCTTGATGGTGATTTCAGAATTCATCAATATTTTGTTGAAATGGTTCAACAGGAAATGCAGTTTCGCGAAAAGAAAATATTTTCGGCATAGATAGATTTTACAAACTGTGCAAAAAAAGTGAAAAACTATGCAAAAACGACTTACTTTATACCTAAAAGCCACTTATTATGGGATTTGGTACATATACTTGTAATTTTATATAACATTTTAAGCAAAAATGGTTTTGAATTTGTACACAATAACATATATATTACTATATCGTTATTTTACAACCAGATCATCCGGGCGGACGTAACGATAGCAGCAGTTGCCGGCTGTATGTGGATGCGGCGGGCAGAAGCTGCAGAAACTGATAACTTACAATTGTATTATGGGGGAAAAAGACAATGAGTAAAGTGAGGTTTTATGGTAAGAAAAAGAAGACCAGACAGCTGGAAGCAGTTGCGCTGTCTTTGACACTCGCAGTTGCTAATTTTTCTTTTCCAATGGTTGCATCAGCAGGGAGTACTGTCACAGGCAGTGAGACCGCATCCACAGTATTTGATGCATCCGGACTGGAAAATAGCGGACAGGCAGTGGAAGGTGGAGTCAGTGGACTGGCTGTCACACAGGTCGGTACAGATTCCGTAACTTTAAAATGGGATGCTTTTTCGGCAGAGAATCTGGCAGGATATAATGTATACTGGGCAGATAAAAATACCGATACAGAGGTATTTGCAAAGCTGAAAGCAGATGGTACGAAGGCTGCGGATGGGGACACATCCACGATCACGGTAGGTAAAGACACAACAGAATTTACCTGCAGTAAGACGACCAGTGCACATTACTATTTTAAAGTGGTACCCGTATATTCGGATGGTACAGAAGGCAGTATGAGCGCAGCAGTAAAATCGCCAACGGCAGCAGAGTTCAAAGAGAGCCTTGAGAATCTCGATCGTGGACTGATTGCTGTTCCTACAGATGGCGGAGTATTTTTGAGCTGGAGACTGCTTGGCTCTGAAGTCAGTGGTTACAGTGCAACAGGACTGACAGGTGTGAATTTTAATGTGTACCAGGATGATACCAATCTTGCAACAGTAACGGACAGCACCAACTATATGGTACCGACGGGGGATAGTAGTCATGTCTATACGGTCGTACCAGTGATCAATGGTCAGGAAGTTGCAAAGGATACTTCTGATCCGGCTATCTTTATGACGGACGGAGAGGGAGCTGCCGGCTATATGGATATCGCACTGCAGGCACCAGCAGATACAACAGTAGAAGAGACATATGGAATTACAACTGATGATATAACATTACTGAAACAGGATCGAACAGATGCTTATACAACAACAAAGATCACATATGCTGCAACCGATGTCAGTGTTGGCGATGTCGATGGAGATGGAGAGTATGAATTTATTGTAAAATGGGACCCATCTCTTGCAAAAGATGTTAGTCAGCAGGGATATACAGGAAAACAGTATATCGATTGTTATGAACTGGATGGAACGCTGCGCTGGAGAATCGATCTGGGACTTAATATTCGTTCCGGAGCTCATTACACCGAATTTCTGGTAGGAGATTATAATCAGGACGGTAAAGCGGAAGTTGCTATGAAGACGGCACCTGGAACAAAAATCCTGACATTTAACAACAATGATCAGAATCAGATCGCTTCTGAAAAATATATCACGATCCCATCGGATGATACCTCAGGAGCACAGAATACGGATGATTACGTCTATTCAGCAGAACAGTACAGAGAACATCTGATCGAAATGTTCATGGACTGGGGCGTATGGGCAAATGATTCCGCAGATATGACACAGGCAAAAGCAAAATGGGACAAGAATCTGATCAATATGTTCGCCCCGGAAAATGGGATGGCGACCGTAACAACGAAGAATGAGGACGGAACCTATACTTCAGAGACAAAATCACTGGAAGAGGCTGGTTTTGCTTCAGATGCCGTAGTTGTCAATGTGCCGGTAAGAGATGAAGATGGAAATATTGTCTACAAGGGAACTGGAACAGCAAATGCCTATATGCAGACAGTTGCATTTGATTCTACAGGAACAGCTCTGACACAGGCAACAGGTCTGAATGCATCGATGTATCACAATGGTGGTTATACAAAGGAAGAGGCAACTGCACTTGCTGATTATTTCCTGAATGGATATCAGTATCGGATGAAGAAACATAATCTGAATAACTTTGAAGGATTTATTATCTCTGGTTCTGAATACCTTTCTGTATTCAATGGTGAGACCGGAGCCGAAATGGATACGATCATGTACCCATTTGCAAGAGAAGATGATGGTATGCTCTGGGGCGACTACGCCATGAATTATATGGAGCCCGGCAACAGATGTGACCGTTTCCTTGCAACAACGGCTTATCTGGATGGTGAGACACCATCTATGGTATTTGCACGTGGCTACTATACAAGAGCAACACTTGCAACGTATAAACTGAGTAAAGATGGAAAATTTGTACCTGGCTGGACAATCGATAGTGGATGGACAGAGATGACAAATCCATTTAACGATGGCCCTCACGGATATAATGGCAATAATACAGATACGGGTACCAATGGCGTCTGCAAAGGACTTCTTTCCGGACAGGGAGATCATTATATGACAGTTGGTGATGTTGATAATGATGGCTGTCAGGAAATTATCTATGGTGGAGCAATCGTAGATAATAACGGAGATCTTTACAGCAGTGGTATGGATTATCTGCCAGATGGAACGACACTTGCAAAATATGGTCATGGTGACTCCATTCACTGTACAGATATCGATCCGGACAGACCAGGACTTGAGATCTTTTCCTGCTTTGAAGGAGGTAGTGGAGCCCCTTATGGAACGGCATTAAGGGATGCTTCAACCAATGCAGCTATTACAGGTGCCAATACTGTATATTCCGGAAAAGATACAGGCAGATGCATTATCGGCGACTTTAATTCCAAAGTAAGAGGACTTGAATTATCCGGTATGGCATTTACAGACTGCAAGGGAAATCTGCTGTCAGGCACAGCAGTAACGACCAATCAGAATGTGAAGTTCTGTGCAGATATGACTACGGAAGGATATCTTGGCGGAACGATCGGCAAGGCAAATGGAACAAATGTAGATACGGTTGCGACCCTGACAGGCACATCTTCCAATAATGGAACAAAGGGAAATGCTGGTCTGATCGCCGATGTATTAGGTGACTGGAGAGAAGAAGTCATCACAAGAAAGACGGATAGTTCAGCACTCAGAATTTATACCAATACAGAAATCACAAATCATAAGATGTATACACTGATGCATGATCTGCAGTACAGAGCACAGGTCGCAGGACAGAATTCAACTTATAACCAGCCATCCTATACAAGCTTCTATTTTGCTTCTGATACTGACTGGGAGTACGTACCAATTCCAAATGCAAAGAAAGATCAGGAACCAGGTGCAGTAAAACAGGCAACGGATCCGGAAAAATCGACAGAATCTGAAACACCTACGCAGACCCAGCAGGAAACACAGACCCAGACATCTACAGATGAGCAGGGACAGTCAAAGGCAACTGCAGCAGATCAGACACAGGAAAGCAGCATTTCTGGCAGTGAAACATCAACACAGGCAGAAGAGAGCAGTACACAGGCTGTTGTCAATGCAGGTGAACAGAATAACGGGCAGAATGGAAATCAGACAGCACAGAGTACAAAAGGCCCACAGACAGGAGATTCCTCACATGGAATTCTTTACATGGCAATGACACTACTTGCCGGACTTTTAACGGCTGGAATTGCAGCAACAGGAAAAAGGAAGACAAAAAAAGATTAATTGAATAAGACTGGAAACTACCGGTATCGTAAGGTTACCGGTAGTTTTTTATGTTTTGAAATCTTAAATAAAAATAAAATAAAGAAATGGCTCTTGACTTATAGTTTACTCCAAGTCTTATAGTATACACATGTCACAAATTAAAAATCCGCAAAATGCCGGATATTGATGCAACACGGTCACAAATTACGTACAGTGGTGCCTGAACAGCACAGAGCAATGATAGTGGATAGGGATATTTGAACTATCAGATAGAAAGCGATAGAATGAGACTGGATGAATATGGAAATGATGTAGTGGCAAATAAAGAAAATAACTTCATAAAGCAGAATCGACACTTTATCAGTGCGACAAGCATTTTATGAAGGCGTAGATGAGTACAGAATTATAAAGTGTTATGAAGATAACAGAAAGGACTAATTATGATAAAAAAATATGAACAGCAGAGATTTACAGGAGAAAGAGCTTTATTTAAGCAGAAGGATCTGGAACTTTCTTATTGTACATTTGCAGATGGAGAATCTCCTTTAAAGGAAGGTACAAATCTGAATATTAAGAACAGCCTTTTTCAGTGGAAGTATCCTCTCTGGTACTGTAATCATGTAGTAGTAGAAGATAGTACAATGTTTGAAATGGCAAGAGCAGGAATCTGGTATACCAATGATCTTACTATGAAAAATATGACAATAGAAGCACCAAAGGGATTCCGTCGTTGTGATGGTGTGACATTAGAAAATATTACGATGTCAAATGCAGCAGAAACACTTTGGAACTGTAAAAATATCAAAATGAAAAATGTAACAGCTAAAGGCGACTATTATGCCATGAACTGTGAAAATATGGAGATCGATGGATTTACACTGGTCGGCAATTACTCATTTGATGGCGCAAAGAACCTGACAATTCGAAATGCGAAGATGCTTTCTAAAGATGCTTTCTGGAATTGTGAAAATGTGACTGTATATGATTCTTTCATATCAGGCGAGTATTTTGGCTGGAATGCAAAAAATGTAACACTTGTCAACTGTACGGTAGAGAGTCTGCAGGGTATGTGTTACATGGACAATATTAAAATGGTCAATTGTAAACTGCTTAACACAAATCTTTCCTTTGAGTATTCTACAGTGGATGCAGAAATTACAAGCAGCATTGACAGTGTGAAGAATCCAGTTGCAGGCTCTATTAAAGCAGCAAATATTCAGGAAGTGATCTTTGATGATCCTGAAATCAACAAAGAAAATACAACCATTACATATTAGGAAAATCTTTAACTGATATATTTTATATTAAGGCCGGTATACAGTCAGTTCAGCCTGAACTAGACTGTTGCCGGCATTTTTTGTTTTGCAAAAGTTTTGTAACGGGAATATGGCCATATTTGTAATGTCATCCAGACGAACTTTCTTCTCTTTACTAATAGTTCTTAAATTTTCCGTATTTCATTCATCAGTTAAAATTGGGCGATTTATACCATTTATAAAGAATGATTTTGGAGAAATCATCCAATTATAAGGACAAACCATGCATTTGTAAACAAAAACTATGCAAAAACGAACATTTAAAATGGAAAAAACGGTGTGAATTATAGAAAATAAAACAATTTCATGTAATATTTCATAAGAATATAAAAATATATGGTCGTAAATATGTGCAAAACGACATATATATTAATGTATCAATAATATTTTTCAAACAAATAAGAGGGATGATGTTATTGATTGGTATACTCCTGCCTAAAAATGGGTGGATGCATTTTTTTGACGGGAGAGAATGTATGACTTAGTACATTTTTGTAAAGGAGGAAAAGAAAATGAAGAAGGCTGGTTTCAGAAAGCGTAACAGAAAGTTACGTCGGATGGAGGCACTGGCCCTTTCGGTCACCATGGTAGTGACCAGTATTTCATTTCCATCCAGCACCGCAGCTGAGACAGTGTCATGGAAAAATGACATTTCATCCACACTCACTGACGTTGCAGAGGACATGGATAATGGACAGGCTTACACGGAAGCACTTGATGATCTAAATGCTTCCCTCGATGGGCTGGAGGGTGCAGAGACCGTAGACGGACTGGTAGTTACTGCAGTCGGAACAAATTCCGTTACTTTGGAATGGGATCCATTTGCGTCAGATGACCTCGTCGGTTATAACATTTATTGGGCCGATAAGGACACGGATACTGAGGAGTATGCAAAACTGAATGCAGATGGTAGTAAGGCAGCGGATAACGACAGTGCCTCAATTACAGTCGGAAAAGACACAACAAGCTTTACTTATGAGAAATCCAGCAGTGTACATCATTATTTTAAGGTAGCACCTGTACTGGGTACAGGCGAAGGTTCCAAAACAGATGCGGTGAAATCTCCGACCGCAGCAGAATTTCACAAATATCTGGAAAATCTAGACAGAGGGCTCGTGGAAGTTCCTGCAGCAGGCGGAATCTTTTTAAGCTGGAGACTGCTAGGAACGGAAGTGACCGGATACAGCGAAACAGGACTGACCGGCACGGATTTTAATGTTTACCAGGATGGAGTGAAGATCGCAACGGTAACAGACAGTACGAATTATCTTGTATCTGGTGGATCTTCCGATCATAAATATACGGTCGTCCCTGTTGTGGATGGCAAAGAAAACGTGGCAGCTACATCGGCAGAGGCGATGCAGATGACGACGGGAGAGGGCGCAGCAGGGTACATGGATATTCCATTACAGGCGCCTGCAAATACGACAGTAGAAGATACCTATGGCATCTCAACAGCGGAAGTCACACTGCTGAACCAGAATCGTACAGACGGATATACAACGACAGAGATCACTTATGCGGCAACAGATGTCAGCGTAGGGGATGTAGATGGAGACGGGCAATATGAATTTATTGTAAAATGGGATCCATCTCTGGCAAAAGATGTCTCACAGCAGGGGTACACAGGAAAACAGTATATCGACTGTTATGAGCTTGACGGTACTCTGCGTTGGAGAATCGATCTTGGAATCAATATTCGTTCCGGAGCCCATTATACACAGTTCTTAGTGGGCGATTATAATCAGGATGGAAAAGCAGAAGTCACTATGAAGACAGCACCTGGCACCAAGATCGAGACATTTAATAACAATGACCAGAACCAGATCGCTTCAGAGCGCTACATATCGATTCCGGCAGCTGATACTTCAGGAACTGCAAATACGGATGATTATGTCTATAGTACAGAACAGTACAGACAGCATCTGATTCAGACCTTTATGGACTGGGGAGTATGGGCAAATGATTCTGCTGATATGATCACCGCTAAGGCTGGATGGGATAAGAATCTAATCAATCTGTTCGCACCTGAGAATGGACAGGCAACAGTTACGACAAAAAATGCAGATGGGAGTTACACATCCCAGACAATGTCACTGACCGATGCCGGTTTTGCACCGGATGATGTGGTTGTAAATGTGCCGGTCAGGGATGAAGAAGGCAATGTGGTATACCAGGGAAGTGGTGTGGCAAATGCCTATATGCAGACTGTAAAATTCGATTCTACAGGAACCGATCTTACAAAGGCCACAGGACTGACTGCATCCATGTATCATGCAGGCGGATATTCTCTAGAGGAGGCAACCGCACTCGCAGATTATTTCTTGAATGGCTATCAGTACAGAATGAAGAAGCATAATCTGAATAATTATGAAGGGTATATTATTTCTGGATCTGAATATCTGTCTGTCTTTAATGGAGAGACAGGAGCAGAAATGGATACGATCATGTATCCGTTCGCCAGGGAAGATGATGGTATGCTTTGGGGCGATTATGCCATGAATTATATGGAGCCAGGTAACCGTTGTGACAGATTCCTTGCGACAACAGCATATCTGGATGGGCAGACACCGTCCATGATCTTTGCCCGTGGCTACTATACGAGAGCAACTCTTGCAGCTTATCAGCTGAATGCACAGGGAAAATTTGTGCAGGAATGGACCATAGACAGTGGCTGGACAGAGATGACAAATCCATTTAATGACGGTCCTCATGGATTTGATGGAAACAATACAGATACAGGCACAAATGGAGTGAGAAAAGGGCTGCTTTCCGGCCAGGGAGATCACTCCATGACAGTTGGTGATGTGGATGGAGATGGCTGCCAGGAGATCATTTATGGTGGTGCTATAGTCGACAACAATGGTGATCTATACAGTAGTGGAAAAGCCTATCTTCCAGATGGAGTCACACTTGCAAAATATGGTCATGGGGATTCGATCCATTGCACAGATATCGATCCAGACCGACCGGGCCTTGAAATTTTCTCCTGCTTTGAAGGCGGAACAGGTGCACCATATGGAACAGCACTCAGAGATGCAGATACGAACCAGCCAATTGCAGGCGCCAATACGGTCTACTCCGGAACAGATACCGGCCGTTGTATCATCGGTGATTTCAATTCTAAAGTAAGAGGACTGGAATTATCCGGAATGGCATTTACGGACTGTAAAGGAAATGTGATTTCAGGTACTTCCGTGACCTCGAATCAGAATGTCAAATTCTGTGCGGATATGACCACACAGGGATATCTTGGTACGACGATCGGCAAAGCGGATGGGACCAGTGTAAAGACAGTGGCAACCCTGACGGGAACCTCATCTAATAATTCAACAAAGGGAAATGCAGGTCTGATCGCTGATGTTCTGGGAGACTGGAGAGAAGAAGTAGTAACAAGAACAACGGACAGCTCGGCTCTTAGAATCTACACATCGACAGAAGTGACAGATCATAAAATGTATACGCTGATGCATGATACCCAGTACAGAGCACAGGTATCCCAGCAGAACTCAGCTTACAACCAGCCGGCATATACAAGCTTTTATTTTGCTTCTGATACAGACTGGGAATATGTTCCGATTCCAAATGCCACAAAAGATCAGGAACCAGGAAATGTTGAAATTCTGCCGACAGCAGTCACACTGGATAAGACGAGTCTGACACTAAAAGAAGGGGAGACAGACAGTGTTGTTGCGACAGTTACACCGGCGAAAGCAACGAATCAGACAGTTGTCTATACATCGGGAGACGAAAGTATTGCAACGGTCAGCCAGGATGGCACAATTACAGGCGTAAAAGCCGGAACGACTACAATTACTGCAACAAGTGTCAATGGACATAGTGCAGCAGTAAAAGTAATTGTCAAAGCAAAATACACAGATGCTGATACCACAAAATTTGAAATTAATAAAACGAAAGATTTTACATTTGGAACCAGTGCAGTCGCAGGTAAGACACTGGTAGGTAAAAATACCATCTACAGTGAAGAATCTGGATTTGGATGGCAGGAGATGGCAGGAATTACACTGGATGAATCAGAAAACTGTGTCTATGGAAATAATGTAAGAACAGCATCCGGAAGCAGTGTTTCCTACGACTATCCAACATTTGTCATGGATGTACCGGCAGGTATTTACGAAGTGACACTTGTGCAGGGATCTGATACAACGGATACAGTAAATGGTGCATATATTGAAGGAAATATGTATGCTGTCAGATGGAACGAAGAGAACTTCTCCACCGCATTTACAGAACCGTCACAGGATAAAAATATTGTGACACCAGCAGGAGTTGACAGGAGCAGTACCGTGACAACAGCAGTCGCTGATGGGCAGTTGACGATCCAGCTGGCTACAAGTCTGACGGATGACGGTATTTCCGGTACAACGGCAATCAAGGCAATTTCTATTAAACGTGTTCCACAGATTACAGAAGATTCTGAAAATCCAACACTTTCCTTCATTGGAGATTCTACAGTTGCGACCTATCCACCGGATGATGGTGGAACCTGGACACCGATCCCGGAAAGAACAGGCTGGGGTTCAGAATTTGCCATGAGACAGTTCGTGGGTGAAAATGTGGACATCGTCAATAAGGCAGTTGCAGGCAGCTCTATTAAGAGTTATGTATATGATGGATACTATAATGATTTCTTCCTGAATTCCCATCCAGGAGATACTGTTGTGATCCAGGGAGGTATCAACGATAGTGCAGCAGGAAGAAGATATTCTGATGCGACCGATTATGAAAAATATTTAAGTTATCTGATCACATCCTGCCAAAAATTTGGTCTCGATGTTGTGATCAGTTCCGGAACCTGTTCTGGTACGACTTATACAGAGGTTATGCAGAAAGTCGCAGAGGAATTGGGACTTCCATATATCGATCTGTTATCGAAGTTCAATTCCTATAAAGAGGAAATTAAAGCAGAAGAGCAGACAGATCTGACAGTAGATGGAACACATCTGACAAGGGTCGGTGGAGTTCTGGCTGCACAGATGGTGGCAAATGAATTGGAAAAACTGGATGGATTGTCCATAACAGGACATATGAATGCAGAGGAGATTCATACAGGCGCACCAGATGCGCAGGTAACAGGACTTTATGCAAAAGCACAGACAGCTGGAAGCGTTACGCTGGCATGGTCGATCGATGAAGATACGCTTTATGATCCAGCGGAGTTAATTACCAGATTCTATGTATACAGAAAAGAAAAAGATGACAAAGACAGTGCTTATGAGCAGGTCGGTCAGACAAGAGCCTATGTATCGGCTGGTATGACAGGACCAAAGCTGGAGGTAACAATCGAGTCTCCAGAAAGTGGAGATTATGAATATGCAGTCAGCACAGTTGGGCTTACAGGAGAAGGAGAAAAATCCAACCCTGTAACCGTTGCAGCTTATACACAGACGGCAAGGACCAGCCTGTTGAATCTTGTGGATCAATATCAGCAGCAGTTGTATGATTCCACACATTTTACAGCGGAGAGTGATGCCACACTTCAGGTCGCTTTAAAGAGAGCCAGTGATGTACTGGCAGAGGAAGCTGCTACCAGTGATGAGGAGGAAGCTGCTCTGGCAGAACTGAACACAGCAATTGAAGGACTTGTTCTGAATGGTACAGAGACCATGAAAGAGGATTTCCAGAAGGAACACCCGGGTTCTCTGTGGGATACATCAGGAAATACCCTGCTTTCCGTCAAGATGCAGGATAATGGAAATAAGCTGGCAAATACCTATGTGGAAGCAGCAGGAACAAGAAATACAGTAAAACAGCTTTCTGTACCACAGGAAAAAGCAGATTTGCTGGAGGTAGAATTTGAGTGGATGCCAGGGCAGCCGGATACCCGTAACTGTGTAGAAGTACAGCTTAAAGATGCAGCCGGACCGGTATTATCCTTAAAGACCTCAAATAATGGACATATTGGATATGTAGTCGGCGATGATACAACGCAGCTGGCATATTTACAGGGAGATGGGTTCCATGAAGGAAATCCACTTGCAGTTGACTGTAATCTTTCCAATACGATCTGGTACAATGTTCGCGTTGTATTTCATTTTGACAGAGCAACAGCGGATCTGTATCTGATACCAAGAGATGATACCGATGCAGAGAGTGCAGTTGTAAAAGATATTGCAATTCGTGAAGATGTAAACCAGATCTCAACGCTGAATTTCCTTTCCATGAGAGGAAAAAATGATGCCGGAGGAAATGATCTTTCTGTATTGTGGGATACCTATATGGATAACTTCGGAATTTACGCAGAAACAAGTGAAAATAACATAGACGCAAGTGCATTTGATACTGCATTACAGAGCTATGAGCAGGCAGTTGATGGAATTGCAGCCGGAGCACTGGAGCAGGAAATCTTTACGAAAGCCGAAGCAGTTAAGGCGTATATTAAGGCAGATACAGGCTTTGCAACAGCAGCAGATTATGCATATGCAGTTACAATTCTTGAGGAAGCAGCAAAAGCAGCACCAGCAAAAGAAAACATTAAGGAGCTTTCCCTTGGAGAGGATGTCACAGTAACAGCAGGTCTAAGTCAGACTCTGACGGCAGGCATGGCACCAGTTAGTGCCAATGAGGAGATTTCCTGGACATCATCAGATAGTAGTGTGGCTACAGTGACAGGAAGCAATGCGCAGGCAGTAGTAAAAGGAAACAAAGCCGGCAGTGCAGTGATTACTGCGACAACAGCCAGTGGAGTGACAGCCAGCGTGACAGTCACGGTAACAGGTAGTGCATATACATTTGGAGCAGAGGGAAATGTTACTGCAGATACTGTTTATTCACAGGAGACAGGATATGGATTTAATGATTATACTTATCCACAGACTGCCAAAGGATTTACAGAGGATCCGGACGCTTATCCGCAGGCAGCTTACCGGTATGTGCGCAGGGAACTCAGTAAAATACCTGGTACATCTTATGTAGATGCAGCTCAATCTGGAGAGGATTATCTGGCAGTGAATGCTCAGGCATGGAAGGAAATGCCGATACCAGTCGAAGGACAGTCAGTCAGGGATGAAGATCAGATGAAATATGTCAATACTTCTTCCTTTGATATGGACCTTGAAAATGGAAACTATGAAGTAACAGCAACATTGACGAATCCATCCAAAGATCCTGTAACAGCAGTGATTGATGTGGAGGATATCTTAAGATATACAAGTGGAGATAACGCAGCAGACTTTGCAACAGTAGAATTGGAAGGCTGCCAGACAAAGACAGTAACATTTACAATAGCACTGACAGATGGACAGCTGACAATGCGGTTCGCGCAGGACAGTGATGCAGATAGTGCCGAGAGTGCACCAACAAAGACAATCTGTATTAAGAGTATTAGTGTGCTTCCACTTGCACAAAAAGAAGCAGGAAATGTACCGACGATCTTTATTGCCGGAGATTCCACAGTTCAGACTTATGAAGATACTTCCTACAGAACAAGCTGGGCACAGATGTTATATCAGATGTTCGGTGGAGATACTTTTAGTGTAATAGAAGAAACATCTACAGGATATGCAAAATATACCACAGATACAGTCAATATTGAAAATTATGCAAGAGATGCTAGAAGTACGGTATCTTTCGAACAGGAAGGAAGACTGAATAAGATCCTTCTGAATGTAAAACCGGGAGATTATGTATTCGCACAATTCGGACACAATGATGATTACTGGCAGAGAACCAATCGTGCGGCAACGGTAGAAGAATACAAAAAGAATCTGCTCGCTTATAAGAATGCAGTAGAAGAACGTGGCGGCACATTTGTTATGGTGACACCAATTTCGCTTGCATCCTTTACAGCGGATGGAACGGTCGAGGAACGATTTACAGATTGCAGACAGGGCATGCTGGAACTGGCAGCAGCTTACAACATTCCGGTACTGGATCTGATGGGTTCTTCCGTAGCATATTTAAATGAACTTGGTTCTGTGGCAGCAGTTGACCAGCTGCAGATGTACAGAAGCGATTATGTTCATACACTGATGAATGGTGGAAAAATTTACTCCAGATTAGTAGCTAACTTGATTGCATCTTACAATGAGGATGGGCAGCTTGATGCACTAAAGGCTGGACTCAGTCAGAATAGCGCATTGATTCGTATGCCACAGAGTGCAAAGACAATGGTGGATGGAACGGCAGAAGATATGGCAGCAGTAACGGAAGGTCTTGATTCAGCAGTAGTAAAATACAGTTCATCAAATCCGGCTGTAGCAACCGTTGACGAAAATGGAAAAGTAACAGCAGTCAGTGAAGGCAAAGCAATAATTACGGCAGCAGCAATTCCTGAAAAGGTAGAAACGGAGCAGGATACTCTTTACACCGATTATTGCCTTGTAACTGTCAGAGGACAGGAAACAGCCAGTCTGCAGCCATCACTGCTTATGACGATGAAGGCAGCAGAGTTTGCTGATAAAGCGCTGACAGCAGACATAGACAGTGCAGAGCAGGAAGCTGCAATGACTGAAGAAAGTACACAGGCACAAGAAAACGTTACAGAGGCAGCTTCACAAACGATTTCTGAATCGGCAACTGTCACAGAGTCAGACAAAGCAAAAGCGGATACAAATGTTGTAGTAGATCTGGATACAGATGTGGATGGTTATGTAACTAAGCCACTGATGAGTTTTGATTTTGGCAACAGAAAAGGAACTGCAGCTGGATTTACCTATATTGCAAATACACAATACAGCCAGGATACAGGGTATGGATTTACAGAAGAGACCACAAATGCACTAAATGAGTATTCAAAATTCAATACACTGGATACTTGGAATGCACCAGACGTTGCAGATGGTTCCTCTGATTATACACAGGCATTGTCCAGCGCCTGCTGGGATTGTGTGAGACTTGGAAACTCCATGGAATTTTTGATCGATCTTCCAGCTGGAACTTACCAGATCACCAATTATGGATATATGGCAGCGAACGCTTCTACAAATGCTACTTATGCAGGAACAAAATATTATATCAACGGAACACAGACAGGTAAGCTTATGACAACGGACCAGACTGCTCCAGCACTGGATGATATCGCACAGAGTGCAAAGGTGACATTAACAGAACCAGGACAGATCAGTGTAAAGGCAGTCAATGAAAATGGAACAGCACTTCTGAATGCACTTGTAGTCAGCAGTTATACAGAGGAAGTAAAGGCATATGATGCTTCTGCATGGGCAGCCCTGAAAGAAGCCAAGGCTGTGTTAGATGTGAAAATGGGTCTGATGGCTGATGACTCCACACCACTTGATTTTGATACCAGTCTGGTCAGCAAAATGCTGGCTGTTAAAGCGGCATTAAAAGTAGTAAAGGGAATGCCTGCAGTCGATGTGACAACAAGTGAAGATTCGATTGCACGTGCGGAAACAGCATTTGCTAATCACAATCTGTACACGGATAATTCGGTTGCAAAAGTACAGAGCGCTTATGACCATCTGCAGGAAGTAATTACAAAGGCAGGCGACGCAAAAGCTCATGTTACAGCAGCAATTGCTATGATCGATTACTGGCTTCAGGGCATTGATACATCAAATGTAACATCTGCTTATAGTTTGTATGCAGATATGGATATTGCATCAACGACGACCGCTTATACAACAGCAGGTTATCAGTCAGTAACAAGAGATACAGTCTATGACAGTGCAAGAGGATATGGCCTGTCATCAGCATATGCCGATGACAGGAGTGCAGGAAGAAACAGAGGAACAGGAAATTCGTTGTTAGATGACTGGTTCTTTGCCGGTACATTTAAAGCGGATCTGCCAGCGGGAAATTATAAGGTGACCTACTACAGTGGCGACCTGATGTCCGGATGCAAGGCAAAGAGTCAGCTTACAGTAAAAGATGCAGCAGGAACGACACTTGCTGAAAATGAGGCGGTTACAGCAGCATCAGCAGGATATACATGTAGGGATCTGGATTTTACAGTTGCCCAGGCAGGAACAATTGATTTTACATTTGGAGGATATTATAATGCAGTGCTGATCGAGCAGATCACGCCAGTGACTATGGAAAAAGTTAGCCTGGATGAGTTGCAGAGTCTGGTCAGTGAACTGGAAGGTAAGAATCTGAAAGAATCAGACTATACAGTCAGCAGTTGGGAAGCATATGCAGATGCCATGGCTGGCGCGAAGGAGATTCTTGGTAAGGGAGTTGCTTATGTACAGCAGTATACAAAGGCACTGGATGCCCTGAATCAGGCATATAGTGGTTTGATACCAAGAAGTCCCATCAGAGAGTATCTGATCGACTTTGGTACGCCGACATCTCAGGTCTCAGATTCCGCAAAACTAAGTGGAGACGGTGGTCTGTCAACAATGGGGACTTCTGTTCTACAGGGATTGCCAACGATGTTATATAGCGATCAGACACTGGAAAGTGGTCAGCATTATGGATTTGATAAGGCAGTAGATGCGAATGAGACATCATCTGGCGGAGCATATTTCAGAGATTATGTTTATGCAAAGGGTGGCGCACCATATACATTTACTGCGGAAGTTCCAGTCGGAACCTATTATGTATATGTATATACAGGTGATAAACTTTCCGATAATACAACGAAATTCTACTTTGGAGATACGGATACGGTTGTGTCTGCAGGAAATACGGCCAGTGAGGAACTGGATGGAAAGACGGTTTATACACAGTCGTCCAGTGGTGGTGCACAGTATGCAGCCGCAACATCTATTTATAAGATTGAAGTGAAAGAGTCTAAAGTACTTTGTGCAGAAAATGGATATAAGATGGGAACACTGAGCCTGACATGTTTTGATAATACGGCAGGACTTGCAGCAGATGCAATAACGGCACGTTTAAATGGTATTGAAATCACACCTGTCGATCCATCTGCACCATTGATTCCTTCAGACTCCACACAGCCTGAAACACCGACAGAAAAAGAAACTGAGACACCAACACAGGAGCCGACACAGGAACCAACGCAGGAACCAACACAGGAGCCGACAGAGGAACCAACAGAGGAACCAACACAGGAACCGACAGAGGAACCAACACAGGAACCAACGCAGGAACCAACGCAGGCACCAACAGAGGAACCAACGCAGGCACCAACACAGGTTCCAACGGTAGTTCCAACACAGTCAGTGGCAGAAGAGTCTACACAGGCATCCACACAGAATCCTACAGAAACTGTTTCAACAGATAGTACTGCGGTTACAGCATCAGAGTCGGATTCAGTGATTGCAGGATCTGAAAAGACAAATGCAGTCAGTGAAGAAGATACATCGTCTGTCCAGATTGAAAATGCGGGCAATAATGGCTCAGGTACCAGTGCAAATGTAGGTAAGAGCGAAAGTGCCACAAAGACAGGAGATCGAAATAATGTGATCCTGTTTATTGCAACAGCACTTGCAGCTGCAGGCGTATGGCTTTTCTATGGCAAGAAAAAAGAAGAGAAAGAGAGTAAATAAAAGAGAGTCAAACAACATGCTATAAGTTAGATTTTTAGTTGTGGAAAGCTAAAAAGCAGGAGCTGTCGGTATCATACTGGATACCGGCAGCTTTTTGTATTGTCGGGCAGGTGTCGCGTGGACAGGCGTGTGCTGTATTGCCGAGCCGTTGTCGCATATGGATAGAAATGTATTGCCAGTGTAGAGGAAATTTGCGTAGATACATAAATTTGGCGAGGGTGTATTAAATAATATCAAGTATTAAAATTATATAAAATCTGGAGCTGGAGTGGACTCAAAGGGGTGTTGCAATCTGGTATTCCATGCTATAATGCCTGATAGCAGAAAAATAACTGGGAATAGATAAATAAAGAATTTATCGGAAAGAGAGGAAAAGTTGAACTATAATTTTGATCAGATAAATGATAGAAAAGTGACTAATTCAGTGAAATGGAGTGTCGCAGAGAATTGTCTGCCAATGTGGATCGCAGATATGGATTTTCAGACGGCACCTGTTGTAACTGAAGCGCTTATCAAGCGGGCAAAAGCAGGAATATTCGGATATGATGATATTCCAGAAGTATGGTATGATGCACTGGCCGGCTGGTGGGAGCGCAGGCATCATTTTGCCGTTGACAGAGAGTGGCTCATTTTCTGTACGGGTGTGATTCCGGCTATTACAAGTTGTGTAAAAAGAATAACCAATATGGGAGATAATTGTCTGTGTATGACACCGGTCTATGATATGTTCTACCATTCAATTGAGAATACAGGGCGTCACGTGCTGGAACATCAGTTGCGGTATGACGGAACTTCATACCATATAGATTTTGATAAACTTGAGCAGCAATTATCCGAGCCGCTGACGACGATGATGATTCTGTGCAATCCGCACAATCCATCGGGAAATATTTGGAGCAGACAGGAACTGGAGCAGATCGGAGAGTTGTGTAAGAAGCATCATGTCACAGTACTTTCCGATGAGATCCACTGTGATTTATGTGAGCCTGGATATGAATATATTCCGTTTGCTTCGGCATCAGAGACCTGTAAAAATATCAGTATTACCTGTGTTTCAGCGACAAAGGCATTTAATATCGCCGGATTACAGACGGCAGCAGTAATCGTGCCAGATGAGCGAATCCGCCAAATCGTGGTCAGAGGATTAAATTCAGATGAGTTCGCAGAGGCAAATTCATTTGCGACCACAGCAGTGATTGCCGCATTTAACGAAGGAGAAGAGTGGCTCACACAGTTAAATGACTATCTTGATCAGAACAAGAAAGCTGCAGCAAAGTTCATCAGAGAAGAGATGCCGGAATTAAAAGTGGTTCCATCGCATGCTACTTATCTGTTATGGATCGATTGCAGTGCATTGACAGATGATTCGGCGGAATTATGCACTTATTTAAAAGATAATCATGGACTTTTACTTGCGGATGGAGTTAAATACAGAGGAAATGGAAGATATTTTCTTCGCATGAATGTAGCATGTCCTAAGCTGCATCTGGACAAAGGGCTGGAACTTTTTCGCCAGGGCATTACAGCTTATCAAAATAGATAGATATCAAAATACGCGGATATATAATAAACAGACATCCAAATAGATAGACATCAAAACAGCAAGCATGGTTGTAGAAGTACAAGAATTGTGTGGAAATGTTAGAAAGAACAGATAGCTGGGTAAAAGACAGAAGACAGATGAACCTGTAAAATTTATAGATAGCATAAGTTGCAAAGATAAATTGTAACTTATGCTATTTTTTTGTCAGGGCAATCAGGAAAGTTGATAGATGGATTTCAGAAGTGAAATGCCGGTCTTAGTAGAGAACAGATGGGCAAGAGCCAAAGATTTATTCTCATTGGAAAATCCGCTTTCATCTGCATTGACCAGATAATCTGCTTCCAACAGGATCTGATAGTCTGCACCATTGATATTTGTCAGTGTATGGTGATGACCGACCAGATAAACGATCCTGTCAAGATCTGTGGCGGGCAGTGCGGTTCCTTCAAAGAAGGCGCGTGTCAAAATCATCCCTTCCTGTTCCTGATATTTTCCATTGGTATTGCCATATTTTGTGCGGCAGAGTGGACATGCGATATCGTGTACGATCGCAGCAGCTTCCAGTAAGAACTGTGTGTGCGCATCAAGACCTTCGCATTCACCAATCGTTTTCGCATAGGTATACACTTTTATAAAATGATTGATATCGTGAAGATTTCCTTCTGAGTAGGCAATCATTTTTGTCATTATTTCTGATATTGTCATAGATAGTCCTCCATATAATAATTCTCCGTAAAATAGTTCGATTCCAGATGAGATTCATGAAACATTATGAAAATGATGGTATCTTTTTTTTATCGAAAATGCAATGCAGGAATTGTATTTCATTCAGAACATGGTAAGAAAAAATATATTAGTTAGGTACCTTGACAAATAAAAGTTGACAGGTATATACTGTATCATACATTTATAAGGTACCTAAACAAATTTGCCATTGTCATCAACAGTTCTTGTTGTTACCGTTGTGACCGTACAGGATGGTGAACACAGGTGGAAAGGAACAGATTGTGGAGAACAAGGAAAATCAGCAGAGACATGTGTTTGGAAGACCATGGTGGGGAACACCGCAGGAACAGGAACTGACAGGACTTCTTGGTAAATGTGGACATTTTCTCTATCATCGTCCGGATAAAGGCCGCTGTCAGTACAGAATTTTGAAAATGCTTGCCTATGAGAAAATGATTACACAGAAAGAATTGCAGGAAGCATTGGGAATTCAGCCAGGATCGGTCAGTGAGATCATAAGTAAACTGGAAGACAGAGGATTAGTGGAGCGAACGAAAGATCCGCAGGACAAGCGCAAGGTGATCCTCAAAATCACTGAGTCAGGAAGTGAGCTGGCCGGTAACAGACCAGATGTCATTGATGATAAAAAACTCTATAGTGTGCTGGACGAACAGGAACAGGAACAGCTGAAGCAGCTACTTGGAAAGCTGGTAGACAGCTGGTACCAGTCCGCAAAATAGTGTATAAAAGGTTGATAGAAAAGAACAATTTGGTAATAGGGTAAATTATAATAAATGAAATCTATTCATTTATGCAACAGGCAAAGGAGAAAAAAATATGCAACAAAATCAGCAGACGCAACAGTCCGCAAATCCACTGGGAACAGAACCAGTCTTAAAATTAATGATGAAGTTCGCCATACCAAGTATTATTGCAATGCTTGTAAGCGCACTTTATAACATTGTAGATCAGTTATTTATCGGACAGGCAGTAGGAACACTGGGAAATGCAGCAACCAATATTGCATTCCCACTTTCTACGTCCTGTATTGCACTGTCACTTTTATTTGGTATCGGTGGAGCATCCTGCTTCAACCTGACCATGGGAAGAGGAGACAAAGAAAAGGCTGCTTATTTTATTGGAAATTCTGCAGTGATGCTGTTCGCCAGTGGTCTTGTGTTATGTGTGATCACACAGATCTTCCTTACTCCACTTTTGCGTGGATTTGGTTCACCAGAAAATGTACTTCCATATGCACAGACATATGTCAGAATTACATCGATCGGGTTCCCATTTTTAATTATGACAACTGGTGGCGGACATCTGATCCGTGCTGACGGCAGCCCTAAAATGACGATGATCTGTAATTTGTCCGGAGCAGTCATCAATACGATTCTGGATGCACTTTTTGTAATGGGATTTAAAATGGGCATGGCAGGAGCCGCTTATGCGACAATTATTGGACAGATCATTTCTGCAATTATTGTATTTGTTTATATGAGACACTACAAAACAGTTGCATTGACAGCAAAACATTTTAAGATTCGTATGATTTATATCCGTGAAATCGTGTCAATTGGTATGGCATCTTTTATCAACCAGATTGCTATGATGATTGTACAGATCGTTTTAAATAATACACTGAAACATTATGGGGCACAGTCCGTATATGGAGAAGCAATTCCAATTGCCTGCGCCGGAATCGTAACAAAAGTCAATCAGGTATTCTTCTCCATCGTCATTGGACTGAGTCAGGGAAGTCAGCCGATTGAAAGTTTTAATTATGGTGCAAAACGGTATGACAGAGTGCGGGAAGCATTTCGATTGGCGATGATTGCAGGCGCAGCTGTGTCAATCGTTGCATTCCTTTTGTTCCAGATCTTCCCAAGACAGATCATTGAAATGTTCGGTACTGGTTCTGAAAGTTACTATCAGTTCGGTATCAGTTATTTCCGGATCTTTTTAATGGGCATGTGCATTAATTTTGTACAGCCGATCTCGGCAACATTTTTTACATCGATCGGAAAATCAGCCAAAGGTGCATTTCTGTCTCTGACAAGACAGATTCTCTTTTTACTGCCACTGATTTTGATACTGCCAATGCTCATAGGCATCGATGGTGTTCTTTATGCCGGTCCGACAGCGGATTTCCTCGCCTTTTTTGTATCAGTGTTTATGGTTGTAATTGAATTCCGTATCATGAAGAAACAGGAAATGCAAGAAAGGAATGCAGGAGTCATTCAATAATGTTTTTCAGAAAATACAGAAATCGGCTTTCTTTTCATAGTTAGTTGCAGTATAATCGGATTAGATAAAACTAACACACGAATAAATGCTGGGATAAAATGGTTGTTCCAGTGTATGGAAAGAAGGAGATCACTATGGGAAATGTGCTGATTATTGCAATTCTGATCGTTATTGTTATTTGTGCAATCTCTCCGACGATAAAACATTTTAAAGGAGAGGGAGGATGCTGCGGCGGAGGTTCAACTGTCAAAGAAAAGAAGAAAAAACTCAGCGCACCTCAGATTGGAACGAAGAAGATAAAGATTGAAGGCATGCATTGCAAGAATTGTGTGAACAGAGTGACAAATGCTGTAAATCAGATCGATGGTGCGGTTTGTAAGGTAAACTTAAAAAAAGAGATGGCTACTATTTGCTACAGCCAGGAGATTCCAGATGAAAAATTGCGAACAGCCATTGAAAAACAGGGCTATCGGGTCACAGAGATCGTAACACAATCATAGTGCAAAGTAATAATAGCGAAGAAAAAGGCATTTGATGATAAAATGAGAATTCATAAGGAACATCTCATGAAATGTATAACAAAATAGAATCAATCACTAAAATAAGTTTCTGGGAGTCATCTCCTGGGGACTTTTTTTAGCATGATAAAAAGCGTCCTGTGATCTGTCATATATGAAAAGTTTTATTTTAGCCGGCATGGATTTTTCTTTCAGACAGGGAAAAAGTATTATATAATAAAAGAAGAAAATAGGCAGATTATGAAATAATAGATAAGGATCGGTAAAAAATGATTTTAAATACGGGGAGCCGGACGGATATTCCGGCTTATTACAGCAACTGGTTCTATAACCGGATCAGAGAAGGATTTGTCCTGGTCAGAAACCCATATTACCCAGAGCAGATCAGTCGGTATGAACTGGATCCTAAAGTGGTGGATGGGCTGGTCTTTTGTACCAAAAATCCACAGCCAATGCTAAATGGAATGGAAGCACTTGATCCTTTCCGACAGTTCTGGTTCGTAACGATCACACCTTATGGCAGAGAGATTGAGCCATATGTCCCTGACAGGGAACAGGTCATGGAGGCTTTTTGTAAACTTTCTGAAAAAGTAGGGAAAAAGGCGGTCAGCTGGCGTTATGATCCGGTTTTTATATCGGAAAAGTACTCAGTGGAATATCATATCAGAATATTTGAAGAGATGGCAAAGAAGTTGGCAGGCGCGACAGAAAGTTGCGTCATCAGCTTTATTGACCTGTATGCAAAGACGAGAAAGAATTTTCCCCAGGTCAGAAAAGTAACAGAAAGAGAACAGCGAACACTGGCGAAAGCATTTGCAGATACGGGAAAGAAGTATGGAATGACAATCAGATCCTGTGCAGAAGGCACATGGATGGAAGAATTCGGTATCGATGTATCCGGTTGTATGACGAAAGAAATTCTTGAGCGGGCATTGGAATGCAATCTGAAAGTACCAGCCAGACGTTCGGTCCGCGCTGAGGGCGAGAACACCTGTAACTGCCTTCTAGGTAATGATATTGGACAATATAATACCTGTGGACACGGATGTTTGTATTGCTATGCGAACTATGATAGAAAGACGGTAGAACAGAATATGCGGTTACATGACCCGAATTCAGCATTGCTGACAGGTCAGCTTGCTCCAGGTGAGGTCGTGCATGAAGCGAAGCAGGAAAGCTGGATCGATCCACAGATGCGGTTCGACTTTCTCTATTAATTGATTTAAACTACGAGGCTATAACACAAGAAAGCAAAAATACAAGAACACAAGAGCAACAGATCAACAGATCAACAGAGCAATAATATAGCCAAGCAACAGAACGATAAATCAATAGAATGATAAATCAATAGAACGAGACAACACAATAAAAAGAAAAGGTAGGAATTAACATAAGATCAGACCAGTCGTCAGAGACGAATTATTTTTAAGACAGAAATCGGTGTCGGCAACCAGGGAGGATGCTGCAGTGATAACAGATTTGCTGGATACGTTAAAGGCAAATGAACAGAACTGTGTGGGAATGGCAGCCAATATGATCGGAGTCAGAAAGAGAATACTCGTATTCTCACTGGGGTTTGCAAATGTGCCGATGGTAAATCCAGTAATCACGAAGAAAATGAAGCCATATGAAACAGAGGAGGGATGTCTATCCCTGAACGGTGTCCGTAAAACGACCCGCTATGAAATGATTGAAGTTGAATATGAAGATCAGAATTTCAAAAAGCAAAAGCAGACATTTCAGGGATGGACGGCGCAGATCATTCAACATGAGATCGATCACTTTGATGGAATTATTATATAAAGTAAAGGCAAATTTTACTAATATAAAATTTGTATAAATAATTTAATAAAACATTGCTCATTGACAAACAATATACTATAATCGGGCTAAATCATGATGGTTCTATTTATACCTCTGGTATCAAAAATAGAGGTAAAAAAGACAGTCATAATAAATAGTATTGAGGAGTAGCAAACGATGAGAAGAACAAAAATTGTATGTACACTGGGACCCGCAACAGATCAACAGGATGTACTGGAACAGTTAATAAAGGGTGGAATGAATGTTGCAAGAATGAATTTTTCCCATGGTTCTTATGAAGAACATGAAAAGAGAATGGATAGTGTCCGTCAGATGAGAGAGAAATGTGGCAAGAACGTCGCAATTCTGTTGGATACAAAAGGTCCTGAAATCAGAACAGGAGATTTTGAAGGCAATAAAGTAAGTCTTCATACCGGACAGGAGTTTACACTTGTATGCGGGGATGTTATGGGGGATGCAACAAAATCCGCAGTTACGTATGCAGATATGTACAAAGATGTAAAACCAGGTATGTCAATTCTGATTGATGACGGACTGATCGAACTCCGTGTGGAAAAGATCGAAGGAAAAGAAGTTCATTGTACCGTTTTAAATGATGGTGATGTATCTAATCATAAAGGAATCAATATTCCAGACGCCCATCTGAATATGGAATATATGAGTACAAAAGATAAGAATGATATTCTTTTTGGAATTAGTCAGAATGTTGATTTTATCGCAGCTTCATTTGTTAGAACAGCAGATGATGTTAAGATGCTGAAGAATTTCCTGAAAGAAAATGGTGGCGAGAATATCCATGTTATCTCCAAGATTGAAAATAGGGAAGGCGTTGATAATATCGATGCAATTATTGAAGCATCTGATGGTATTATGATCGCACGTGGTGATATGGGTGTTGAACTTCCGGAAGAAGAAGTTCCAATCGTTCAGAAAATGATTATTAAAAAATCTTATGGACTTGGTAAACAGGTAATTACAGCAACACAGATGCTGGATTCTATGATGAAAAATCCAAGACCAACAAGAGCAGAGACAACAGATGTAGCAAATGCAATTTACGATGGTACCAGTGCAATTATGCTTTCTGGTGAGACAGCTGCTGGTAAATTCCCTGTTAAAGCTCTTGAAACGATGGTTAGAATCGCAGAACGAACAGAACAGGATATTAATTACAAACAGCGTTTCTTTAGTCAGGAACACAATGACAGACCTGATATTACAGATGCAATTAGCCATGCAACATGTACATCCGCATATGACCTGAATGCGAGTGCAATTGTTACAGTAACAAAATCAGGCAGATCAGCTAGAATGATTTCTAGATATCGTCCAGGTTGTCAGATCATCGCCGGCAGTACGGATGAAAAAGTTTGTAGACAGCTCAGCCTGTCCTGGGGCGTAACACCAATTCTTCTGGAAGAAAAGCACGATGTGTTTGATCTGTTTGATCATGCAATATCAGAAGCAAAAGATAAAGGTCTGATTCAGGCTGGAGAACTGACAGTTATTACATCTGGTGTACCAATTGGCCAGTCTGGTACAACGAATATGATTAAAGTTCAGATTGTTGGTGAATAATTGACGAATGGATTATCAGATAAGAGACAATAATATGATCTAATATCAAAAAATAAAAAAAGTAAAGTCCTGCATCACAGTTGGTGCAGGACTTTTTTTATCAAAAATTATACTATTTCAATTTTAATGGCATTTGCCTGAGGTGGGGTACTTCCAGGTAAAAATGCATCATGCTCTATTCGTACAGTGACCCCATACGGAAGATCCTGAAGGCGTATGCTACGACCATGCTGATCAAGAATTTGTGTATTACTAAGAACGTTGAACCGGCGCTGGCTCTGTGCGTTATCAGACTGTCCGGCTAAAAGAAAGCTGTTCTGTGGTGCTGTCCAGATAATCTGGCTAGTTGTTACATTGTGTGGCAGAATTACTGGTCCTGGTTCCAACGGGAAGGGCCGCCTGGGACGAGGTCCCGGTCCCGGTGGGTTAGGACGAGGTCCCGGTCCTGGTGGATTAGGACGAGGTCCCGGTCCCGGTGGGTTAGGACGAGGTCCCGGTCCTGGTGGATTAGGACGAGGTCCCGGTGGATTAGGACGAGGTCCCGGTGGATTAGGACGAGGTCCTGGTCCTGGTGGATTAGGACGAGGTCCCGGTGGATTAGGACGAGGTCCCGGTCCCGGTGGGTTAGGGCGAGGTCCCGGTCCCGGTGGATTAGGGCGAGGTCCCGGTCCCGGTGGGTTAGGACGAGGTCCCGGTCCCGGTGGGTTAGGACGAGGTCCCGGTCCTGGTGGATTAGGACGAGGTCCCGGTGGATTAGGACGAGGTCCCGGTGGGTTAGGACGAGGTCCTGGTCCCGGTGGAAATGGAGGACGAGGTCCTGGCCCTGGAATTGGCCATGGTGGGACTGGAATGACGTTTGGATTGTAAATGATTAGATAGGCAACCGCCTGTGGTGGCAGACTCATGGTCATCCGGGCGGAAAAAGTAACATCTACCCGCATGCCAACGCGTAAATTTCCAGGTCCCCCCCTCTGACCGGTCAAACTGATGATAATGGTAGTCTGACTGACAATCAGAACAAGATTTTCTGTAAAGGTACGGTTAAAATCACCCTGTTTGCGATAAGAAATCGTAACAAAATAATTTGGACCGGAACGCTGGATATTATCAATGACACCATTTCGGATTCTGCGGGATTGTGGAAATCTATCTGGTGGAAAAGGGAAGATACCACCGGAAAAATCACTCATAGAAATCTCCATTCTAGCGTTACTGGTGTATCATTCCAGGTGGTACATTTGAAAGTGCAAAAGAAATCAAAAAGCAGCACCGGCCTGGAACACAAAAAGCGGAACATACATAGAGCGCTTACATATTTTCGTATATAACATATGGGATAGAATGAAAAATGTGACTGAATTTATTCAATTTGTTATCCTATAAATACGAACTGAACGAGCAGCATATAAATGATGGTGCCTCCGGCGATAGATACCAGCATCTGTCTTTTCCAAAGATGCAGGGCGATAACGGCAAGAATTGCAAAAAGTTCAGGAAGTCCGTGGGAACCGGACAGAATGCTGACATTTTTCAGACAGTAGATGACCAGCAGACCGAACACGGCGGATGGAAGTACTTTTCCAAGATACTGGATATATTTTGGAGTCTGTTTTCCTGCTGGAAAGATCAGAAAAGGAAGAAAACGGGTCGTCATAGTGCCAAGAACGACCATGCCAATAGTCAGAATCTGTTGTGTGAGTGTCATAGTCAGATACCACCTTTCTCAATAGGATTTCTTAAGCATGTCAGAACAATCAGAATTGCGAACATGGAAGGAATAATGAAGTGATCGGCGCCGAAAGCGAGCAGACATAGAAGGGATAGGCCAAGTCCGGCGTAGGAGGCAAGATGATTTTTGTCCTTGAGCCACTGTTCTAGAAATATGACAACGAACATGGCGGTCATGACAAAGTCGAGCCCTTTTGTATTAAAACGAATCATGGAACCAAAGATGCCGCCCAGGGTTGCTCCGGCGAACCAGTAAAAATGATTGAGCAGTGTGACAAAGAACATGAACCATCCTTCATCAACATCAGCAGGAATTTTGGCAGTGTAGTTGACGGAGAAAGTTTCATCACACATGCCGAAGATCAGGTAGATTTTTTTTAGGCCAGTCCCTTTAAATTTATCCAGCATGGAGATACCGTAAAAGAGATGACGTGCATTGATCATGAGCGTCATTACGAACGCCTGTAGAGGATCAAAGGCGCCAAGCAGCATGTTACACGTAACAAATTCAATTGAGCCGGCAAAGATAGTCAGACTCATAAGACAGGGATAAATAAAACTAAAACCAGATACATGCATATAAATGCCATAGGTAAGTCCGAGAAATAAAAATCCAGCCATGATTGGCAGTGTATGTGGAAATGCAGCAAGGAACGCCTGGTATCGTTTTCTTTTATGTTTCATGATTATTTTTCCTTTCTATTCAATGATTTTTTATATTATAATCTTGAAATCCATACTGTTCAAGATTATAATTGTATGGATTACAATATAGACAGGAAACAATAGTTAGGATTATGGAGGGGAAAATGCCGGTAAACTCATTTCTGGATTATCCAATGACATGGAAACCAGACAGAAATAAATTAAAACGACCTGTATATCTAAGCCTTGCAGATATGATGGAAGCGGATATCAGAGCAGGACTGCTCAGGCCTGGAACCAAGCTGCCGCCGCAGCGTGAATTGGCTGATTTTCTGGATATCAATTTTACAACCGTGACGAGAACCTATAAATTATGTGAGATGAAAGGTCTGATCTATGCGGAAACAGGGCGGGGGACCTTTGTATCCCAGCATGCGGCCAGATCGATTACAATTACAGCAGATAATTCCATCCATTCCAGTATCGACCTTGCATTTGAAGCGTCCTTTGAACAGTGTAACGGGATGGTGTCTGAAGTTGCCAGGAGAGTAACGGGCCGGAAAAATATGACACAGTACCTGACTTACGATGATCCTGCAGGAAGCATATTGCAGAGAAAAGCAGGAATCGCCTGGGTCAAAAGACTGGGAATGACAACGGATATCAGACATATTGCAATAACTTCAGGAGCACAGAATGCACTGGAACTGACGTTGCTGGCACTTTTTGCACCAGGAGACAGAATTGCAGTCGACACCTATACCTATGCAAATTTTATAGAGCTAGCAAAATTTCATCACCTGCAACTGGTACCCGTGGATGGGGATGCGAATGGAATGCTGCCCGAAGAACTGGCAGAGCAGTGCACACAGATGCACATCAAAGGTATCTTTCTGATGCCTTCTTGCTGTAATCCGACTACGGTCGTAATATCTGAAAAGAGAAAACGGGCACTGGCAGATGTGATACAGATGTATCAGCTTATTTTGATTGAGGATGATATCAGTGCATTTCTTGCACCTGGAGTCATAAAAGATTATCAGGGACCACTATCCAGATTGGTGAGCGAGCAAAGCATTTATATCTGCAGTACATCAAAGTCGATCTGTTCAGGCCTTCGTGTCGCGTATATGGTGTATGCAGAAGCATTTCGCGAGAAACTGAACCAGGCACTTTTCAATGTTAATGTGAAGACATCCGGACTAAATGTGCAGATCGTTACAGAATTGATCAATACGGGAAGGGCGGACGAGATCGTAGCGGAAAAAAGACGGCTGGCAGCACATGTAAATCAGATCTTTAACCGGTACTTCCCAGAGGCACCGCAGACAGAGCAGGCTCTGGCATTTTACCGCTGGCTGCCGATCCCAAAGAAATTTCAGGGGATCGAAGCGGAGAATTTCTTTGCAGAACATGGGGTACAGGTATTTCATTCCAGCAGATTTGCTGGTGGAAGTCCAAAAGAGGAACAGTTCTTAAGAGTCGCGTTATCTACAGTGTCAGAGGATCAGCTGGAAATCGGACTCGATATATTAAGAAAACTGATCGGACCCAGGCAGGTGTAATTTGGAAGGAGATTAAAATGATTGCAAAAGAACAGGGTAATAAAAAGAACAGATACGTGATTACGGATAAATGTCGTGGATGCAGGATCTGTTACGGACGGTGTCCACAAAGATGTATTGAAAGCGGGAACAGACTGTTTGTCATCGATCAGAAATGTTGTATACGTTGTGGTCTGTGTCAGTCGGTCTGTCCATTTCAGGCAGTGATAGAACAATAAAATTATGTACAGGAAACGGTGTTGCGATATTCATTTGGCGTAACACCGTTTATTTTTTTAAATGCGGTACAGAATGTACTTTCACAGGAAAATCCAGTCTCAAAGCAAATTTCTTTTACGGTGAGTTCGGTAGAGACCAAAAGAAAGCGTGCGGCGTGCATGCGTATCTGAATTAGATACTCATGGGGCGTAAATCCAGTCTCCTGCCTGAAAATACGAATAAAGTGATAAGGACTGAGAGAGGCAAGTGCAGCCAGCTGTCCAATGGTCAGAGGTTCCTGAAAATGCGCAGATACAAATGAGGTTACGCTGGAAATAGCAGTTGCATAATCCGTTTGTTTTTGACATGCAGGCACAAGGAGCAGAAAGTCTGTCAGAATATCTGTGATATATTTGTTCATGAGAGCTTCTTTTACCGTTCGACCAGTGTAAAAAGCCTGGTAGATCAGATGCAGTTTGTTCAGACAAGAGGCAGGATCTGCAAGCGAGAACACATTACCCAAGCGCTCTATGATCTGTTCATAGTAGCCACGGGCAACAACGCCGTCAAAGTGCAGCCACAATGCTTCCCAGCCATTATCAGAATGATAGCCATGAGGCTGATAACAGTCGATCAGTACGAACTGATTTTTATGTACGGACTGCTGTCCATTTGGAAGGTCCACGCAAAGAGAACCATCCTGAATATACATGAGCAAAAAACTGTCATAAGAGGCACGTTGCTGCCGGTATCCGGGTTCGTAAAGAAAGTGTCCTGTCTGTAGCGGATAGAGAAAAGTTTCTCGGCCACGGACACTGGGTGCATTGATATAGTAGTCAGAAGATTTGGCTACAAATAATTCGCAGGATTTCATAATATCACCTCACTAAAAGTATAGAATAACTGAATAATACGGTCAAACAATTTAAGCAATTTTTCTAAATAACAACGCAACAGGAATGAATGTAAAAGGATGCAATTATTGCTACGATTAAGAAAATGATTATTTTAGGGGGACTGACTATGGAGAAGAGAGCGTATCACAGTAAAGAATGCAGGGTATGGGAGGAAAAAGTAAAGATTCCGACCTACGAGACCGGTAAGGCGGATCATAACCCAATGTTTTTGGAAAGAAGAGTATATCAGGGCAGTTCAGGAAAAGTGTATCCGTATCCGGTGATCGAAAAAATCACAGATCATAAAGTGCTGAAGGAATATACGGCAGTATTTCTGGAAAATGAGTACATCAAAGTGATGGTGCTTCCAGAACTCGGAGGTCGAATCCAGCGGGCACTGGATAAAACCAACGGATACGATTTTGTTTATTATAACGAGGTCATAAAGCCGGCACTGGTGGGACTTACGGGCCCATGGATCAGTGGTGGAATTGAATTTAACTGGCCGCAGCATCATCGCCCGACAACATTTGCACCTCTCGATTACCGGATCATAGACGAGTTGGATAGAAAAAGTGTGGAATGCAGTGAAGTCGATCAGATCCACGGAACGAAAGGTAAAATGCGTATATCAATCTATCCTGACAGGGCTTTTATTGAAATCAGTGCACAACTCTATAACAGGACCAGCCTTCCACAGACATTTTTGTGGTGGGCAAATCCTGCAGTCGCAGTCAATGATCACACGCAGTCTGTATTTCCTCCGGACGTGCATGCAGTGTATGATCATGGTAAAAGGGATGTCAGTAAATTTCCAATTGCAACGGGCACTTATTATAAGCACAATTATGGTGCAGGAGTCGACATATCCAGGTACAAAAATATACCTGTACCGACTAGTTATATGTGCGCACACTCGGACTATGACTTTGTTGGTGGATATGATTATGGAGCAGATGCCGGTATTTTGCACGTATGTGATCATCATGTAAGTCCTGGAAAAAAACAATGGACCTGGGGATGTGGAGACTTTGGCAGGGCATGGGATAGAAATCTGACAGATCATAACGGCCCCTATATTGAACTGATGACAGGGGTCTATACCGATAATCAGCCGGACTTCAGTTGGTTAAAACCATTTGAGGAGAAAACATTTACCCAGTACTTTCTGCCATACAGGGGCGTGGGATATGTGAAAAATGCAAATAAGAATATCGTTCTAAATTTGCAGACAAGTGGCGAAAAGGCTGAAATTGCGGTGTATGCAACGACTGAATACAAAGAGGCAAAGGTAGTACTGACACAAAATGAGAAGAAAATTTATGAAAATGTATGTACACTGAGTCCAACACAGGTATTAAAGGATACAGTAAAGTTTACTGGGGACAGCCTGGGACTGAAGCTGTCTGTCTATAATCAGGGCGGGAAAAAGCTATTGTCCTGGCAGCCGCAAAAAGCAAATATGGAAAAGATTCCGGATGCGAATAAGGCACCTGGTGCACCTGAAGAGATTCAGACCACGGAAGAGCTCTATCTGATCGGCAGACATCTAGAGCAGTACCGTCATGCTACTTGGAGTCCAGACGCCTATTATCTGGAGGGGTTAAAACGGGATGACAAAGACAGTCGTCTCAATACTGCTTATGGATTTTTGCTGCTTGGCAGGGGCTGCTTTGCAGAATGCGTACCGTACTTTAAAAAGGCACTCACAAGATTGCAGGCATATAATCCAAATCCTTATAATAGTGAAGCATTTTACGGACTAGGGCTGGCCTTATTCTATCAGGAACGATACGATGAAGCCTTTGATGCGTTCTATAAGGCAACATGGTCAGCGGGACAGCAGGAGACAGGATATTATTATCTGGCGGTTATCGCTGCAGCAAGACGGGAATTTTTACAGGCATTGGAATTCATCGAAAAGAGTCTGGTCCGCAATATCCATAATCTGAAAGCAAGGGCACTAAAGGGAATGCTGCTCGTCAGACTGGGAAGAGAGAAGGAAGCAGTAAAGTGGCTCACTGAAAATATGCAGGTGGATGCATTTGATTATAACTCGGCACTTTTACTGGAAAAGTTACAGCACAATAGTCAGGAAAAAACGCTTGCCCTCATGCAGGATCGCGTCAGCACATTTCTGGAATGTGCGCTCGACCTGGGAGAGGCAGGATTCTTTCAGGAGGCGATTTCCCTTTTGCGGTCATGTAAAAAGAAGAGCCCTCTGTTAAAGTATTATGAAGCGTATTATACTGAAAAGAGAATGCAGCAGGAAACGCAGAGTGAAGCAGTAGCACAATTATTACGGGAAGCGGAAGCAAGAAATCCACAGTATTGTTTTCCGAACAGACTTGAAGAGATTAAAATTCTGCAGTTCGTAACTAAAAAGAATCCATCAGGAGGTATGGCGCCTTATTATTTGGGATGTCTCTGGTATGACAGACAACAGTATAACAAAGCAGTCCAGCAGTGGAAAATGAGCAGCAGCCGGAATCCGGAATTCCCAACAGTGTGGAGAAATCTGGCACTTGCTTCATATGAGCACACAGGAGAAGCTGATCTTGCATTACAATATATGGAAAAAGCATTTCTATTGGATTCGTCAGATGCAAGGATTCTCATGGAACTGACACAGCTGTATCACAGAATGGGGAGATCGGTACAGCAGATACTGGATTTTCTGTATGCGCACAGGGAACTGGCACTTTCACGTGACGATCTGTATGTGGAGTATGTCACGCTTTTGAATCTGACTGGAGAGTACAGCCGTGCACTGGAAATGTTGTCAGATCACAGGTTCCATCCTTGGGAAGGGGGAGAAGGAAAGGTGACGACGCAATATACGACAGCACTGATACAGCTTGCCCGTAAAGCGATGCAGGAAGACGATGTCAGTCAGGCAAAGAAATTCCTTATGCAGGCACTGCATTTTCCAGAGAATCTTGGAGAAGGCAGATTGGAAGGAGAAAAGGATAATCATATCTATTATGAACTCGGAGTATGTGAAGAAAAGCTGGGAGATATACAGGCGGCACAAAAGAACTTTGAACGTGCACTGGCCGGAATGGAGGAGCTTTCAGGAATGCAGTATTATAATGATCAGCCGGCTGATATGCTGCTCTACGAAGGTCTTGCCTACAGAAAGCTCGATAGAGAGAATAAGGCACGGGAATGCTTTCACCGCCTACTCACATATGGGGAAAAGCATTACTATGATGAGGTGAAAATAGATTATTTTGCGGTCTCACTTCCAGATCTACAATTGTTCCATAAGGATCTGAATCTGCAGAACAGGATTCATTGTGTCTATCTGATCGGACTTGGTAATCTGGGGTTACACAGGTTGAATGAGGCGAAGGAAGCATTGAATCGTGTGCTGGAAGCGGAGCCGTCTCATATGGGAGCGGTTATTCACAGACAGTTGCTAAGTCAGCTGGTATAGAAGATTTGGACAAATAGGTGCGGACAGTAGTTGAAAGTGATTAAATGAGGCACCAGACAGCGGTAGAAAGGGGAATCAGACAGATGACTGACAGATGTATGGGAGAGCAAATAGATTCTACGTATGATCTAAGCGGAAAGTGGCAGGTCGATATTCACGATGGAAACAGGTATACGGCAATTTTGCCGGGAACGCTGGATGAGAATCAAATCGGACATATGGATTCATGTAACAGGAGCTGCCATCCGGAAAATAGTACGAACACGCTTATGAAAAGAGACAGGATTCTGACCCGTTATACAAGAAAGTATACATATGAAGGAGTGGCCATTTTCAAAAGAAAGGTGCACATATCGATTCCGGAGGGCAAGAGGGCATTTCTGGAAGTGGAACGGACGAGGTGTCTGAAAGTGCAGATCGATGGAGAAACTGTGCCGGAGTTTGAAAAAGGTTCACTGGCTATGCCACGTATTTTTGAGGTGACAGGAAAACTACATGGAGATCATATCATTACATGTTATGTAGATAATCGTTATCAGGGGATGCCTCGTACCTCTATTCTGAATTCGTCCATGGCAACGGATGAAACACAGACGAACTGGAATGGCATACTTGGTTATATGCGCATTACAGTAAAAGAGCCTGTATTTGTCAGCAGAATTCGTGCTTATCCAGTCATAAGAAAGGCATCGTACAAAGAAGACGGATCCCTTATACAAAAGGAACAGAAAATGTTGAAGGTTTATGTGACAGTTGAAGCAGACAGAAGTTACAGTGGACAGCTTACACTTCAGTCAGAGGCTCTGAAACAGACCCAACAGCGCCATATTAAGGTCTTAAGGGGAAGCACGGAGATTGTATTTGATGAATTGCCTCTTTCAGAGGAACATATCTGCTGGGATGAGGAACAGGGAAAACTCTATCAGCTAAGTGCCGGATTATCAGAGCACAATAGAAAGCAAATTTGCTTTGGAATTCGTTTCCTATCCTGGAATGAGGAGGGAAGGCTGACGTTGAACGGACGACAGCTGTTCCTGAGAGGAGAAGTCAATTGCGCAGTATTTCCTGAGACCGGATATCCGCCGATGGATGTTGCACAATGGGGAAATGTATTACAGACCTATCAGGCTTATGGTGTAAATTTTGTACGATTTCATTCATATTGCCCGCCGGAAGCAGCATTTAGAGCTGCTGATCAGCTTGGAATGCTGCTCCAGCCGGAATTGTCGAATTGGAATCCCAAAGATGCATTTGAAACAGAGGAAAGCTGGCAGTATTACAGAAATGAGTTACAGTCCATTTTGACAGAACTGGCTGACCATCCTTCTTTTATTATGCTGACACTGGGAAATGAACTGAAAGCGGATCAAAAGGGACATGCGAGGATGGATGCGCTTCTTGAACTGGCAAAAAGGATGGATGAGACAAGGCTGTTTGCCAATGGTTCCAATGTGGAATATGGAGAAAATGGATGTGATGAAAAAAGCGATTTCTACACGTCGATGAAATTCTACCAGGAGGATCTGAGAGGAACATTTTCTGAAATGGAGGGAATCATCAACAAAACATATCCAGGTACTGAAAATAGTTATCAAAAGACACTTGCCCACATCAGGGAAACGTACCATAAGCCGGTATTTGGATTTGAAACAGGTCAATATGAGGTGTTGCCTGATTTTCACGAAATCGATGAGTTCCATGGTGTTACGCGACCGGATAATCTTTGTGACATTCGAGATAGAGCCGAACAGAAGGGATTGCTTGCAAATTGGGACAGAGACGTGGAAGCATCTGGGGAGATGGCGCTGCTTGCCTATCGACAGGAGGTAGAAAATGTGCTGAGAACGAAGGGAATGTCAGGAATTTCCCTGCTCGGACTGCAGGATTTTCCAGGACAGGGAACTGCGCTTGTAGGCATGATAAATTCACATCTTTGTCCAAAAAAGTATGCATTTGCAAGACCGGAACGCTTTCACAGTTTCTTTCGCAGTCAGCTGCCCCTGGTACGGCTGCCAGGGTATACTTTTTATAATACACAGACACTGACGGGGCAGATCGAAATCGCTAATTATGCCAAAAAGACACTGGCTGGCACAGTTATGGTGGAACTCATTGCGGAAGAAACACAAAAAAATATACGGGCAGAGGGTACAGACACAATGCGAGAGACGAAAGACGCCAGACAGCAGAGGCAGATACTTCAGGTGGTGGAATGTCCGCCTGGAATAGTGACGGAGGCAGGACAGTTCGAATTTTCACTTTGCAGGTACCAGAATCCGGTGCATTTGATATTAAGAGTCGGAGTGGTTGGAACAGACTGCAAAAATGAGTATGGCATATGGGTGTATCCAAAGATAGTCCAGCCCTGCCCGAAAAATGTGTATGAGACCAGAGTTTTTGATCAGACTTGTATGGACAAGATCAGAGAGGGCGGGATTATTTATTTTTCACCGGGAGCAGAAGAACTTCCTGATGCAGTGCAGACCCAGTTCACACCCGATTTCTGGTCGGTCGGAACATTTCCGGATCAGTCAGGAGCCATGGGACAGCTGATTAGAGAAAAGCATCCGGTATTTAGAGACTTTCCGACGTCCTTTCATTCTGACTGGCAGTGGTGGCCGATGGCCTGTCAGCGGGCCGTGTGCATACCACAACAGATCGATCCGATCATTAGAGAACTGGATAGTTTCGCAACGCTAAGACATATGGCAAAGCTTTTTGAATGCAGATGTGGCAAGGCCAGAATACTATTTTCAACGATGGATCTTTCAAAGCTTTGTCATTATCCGGAGGGAAGAGCATTAGAGAACAGTATTTATCGGTATTTGGAATCAGATAGCTTTGAGCCGGAACAAAGTATCAGCGAGCAACAACTGAGAAGTCTATTGCTTTGTCAAACTGAAAACCAGTAAAAATGATGAATAAATCAGACAGATTGGATAGAGAAGAAGAAAAAAATTTTCAAAAGTAAAGTACACGTTTTACTTTCGTTTGTTTAATTTTGCCCAAATGAGCTGGAAAATAATTGACAATAAAGTGATGATGAAGTAAACTGTAGCACGGACAAAGGAGTTCAAATGGCGTAGTTGCGCTATTTGGGCTCTTTTTTTATATTGTGGCACAAGTCTGCCCATTAAAACTTTGATCCAGTGAATACGTATACGCAAAAAGAAATTATAGAGAGTTGGAGGTCGAATCATGATTGATTCTGGAAATACCTGTTTTATGCTGGTGTGTTCGGCACTGGTATTTTTTATGACACCTGGTCTGTCACTTTTTTATGGTGGATTTGTCAGGAGAAAAAATGTTATTAATACGATGATGTCATCGGTATTCATTATCGGTGTTGCTATTTTAATGTGGGTACTCTTTGGGTATTCTTTGTCATTTAGCGGAAATACAGGCGGGGTGATCGGGAATCTGAACTGGTTCGCGTTCCGCGGGGTCGGTATGGAGGCCGGACCTTATTCTGACACAGTGCCAAATCTTGTTTTCGCAGCATTTCAGATGATGTTCGCAATTATTACACCAGCATTGATCACAGGGGCAACTGCTGGAAGAATGAAATTTAAAGCGTTGTTCATCTTTGTTATTGCCTGGACGATAATTGTGTACTATCCAATGGCACATATGGTATGGGGACACGGAGGACTGCTCGGTGATGGCTGGTTGAATTCAGTCGATTTTGCAGGTGGAAATGTCGTACATATCAGCTCGGGTGTCAGTGCACTCGTTCTATCCATCTATCTTGGTAAAAGAAATGGATATGAGCACACTTCTTATAGAATCCATAATATTCCGATGATTTCCATGGGCGCCTGTGTGCTGCTGTTCGGTTGGTTCGGATTTAATGCCGGAAGTGCTGGAGCTGCCAATGGACTGGCAGCACATGCATTTATGACAACAGCAGTTTCCTGTGCAACAGCCATCGTTGTATGGATGATGATCGAGGTATTTCACGATGGAAAACCATCACTTGTCGGGGTATCGACCGGTATGGTCGCAGGCCTTGTGGCAATTACACCAGGATCTGGCTTCGTACCTGTTTGGGCAGCAATTATCATAGGAGCACTGGTCAGCCCGATCTGTTATTGTATGATCGCATTTGTCAAGAAAAAGATTGGATATGATGATGCACTGGATGCCTTCGGTTGTCACGGAATTGGTGGAATCTGGGGTGGAATTGCAACAGGATTGTTCGGTCAGACTGCGATTAATAGTACTGCAAAATGGAACGGACTTTTCTTTGGTGATACGAGACTGTTCATTGCACAGATCGTCAGCATTCTAATTACGATCGCAGTGGCAGTAGCCGGAACATTTATCTGTATTGGAATCACGAGATTGTTTACGACCCTTCGTGTAACAAAGAAAGAAGAACAGATCGGTCTGGATATGTCAGAACATGGAGAAATCGCATATCCTTCCTTTAATGGTCTTGACTAAGTGGAAAGGAGCGGGAAAAATGATCAAGGTAGAAGCAATTGTAAGAGAGGAAAAATTAGAGGACGTCAAAGAGGCACTTCAGAAAATAGATGTACATGGAATTACCATGTATCAGGTCATGGGCTGCGGTACGCAGAAAGGGTATAAAGAAATGGTCCGCGGCCAGGAAGTGGATATTAATATGCTTCCAAAGATCAAATTTGAAATTGTTGTTTCTTCCCCGGAATGGGAACAAAAAACAATTGCAGCTATTCGTGCTGCAGCATTTACTGGAAATCCGGGAGATGGAAAGATCTTTAGTTACGATCTGACAAGCGCACTCAGAATCCGGACGGGTGAGACCGGCTATGATGCGATCCAGCCGGGCAATCTGCAGTTATAAAGGGTAAATGTCATAAAAGACAGAAATAGAATGCAAAGAAAAGAATTTTATCAGTTGAGAACCGATCCCCAAAAGTTAGACTAGAATCTAGCGATTGGGAGGTCGGTTTTTTCATGGGTGAAAAGGTAATCATATTGACATACTAGGATTAAACGTGCTATATAAAACATATCACGTATGAAAAAATACCGGTCAGGGAAATGATAGTTACATACGAAGTAAACCCGAAAGGAAAAGAAACAAATGAGCAAAAAAATAGATTTTAAGGCTCTGATTCAGAGTCTTACAGATATTATTCAGGAGGAGCAGATCAAATTAGGATATCAGAAAGAAGTGATCCGTCTGTATTATCCGGCACAGTCAGTGAACCATCTGCTGGATACAGATCTGGATTCAGAGAGTCTTTTACGGATTCTGGAGGACCTGCCAGCAGCTTGTGAGCAGACACTTGGACCAGTAAGCACCACACAAAAAAATGACAGATTCTGTTTTCTAATTCCACAAGAAGGCGTGACTTATGTGCATGAACATACAGAAGAAAGAACCTTTTTGAAGGATTTTATCGGAAAGATCAGTGACGGACATTGTACGTTTGAAGAGCTCAAAGAGGTATTTGCGGCATATTCAGATGATTATTCCTGCGAAAAAGCGGAGCATGGAGAATTTGACTATCTGCTCTGGTTCAATCAGGGGATTCCGGACAGCTATCTGTACTGCATCAAATTTGAGGAACACCATGCGATTTATCATCGTTTTACGAAGCAGGATTACGAAGATTTCGATTTTTAAGAAAAGTATTGACTTTGTCTGAACTCTAAGTGCTAAAATGAAAAAAAGAAAAAATGGTTTAAAGTATATAGGAAATGTCTTGCGAAAAAGGCAAAAAGGAAACAGCAAGAAACCTTAAAAAGGCACATGGACAAGAATAAGAAAAGTAATGCCTATGGCATGGAGGATGAAGGATGACAATAACAGAAGTCAGTCAGGAATATGGACTTACAGCAGATACACTGCGTTATTATGAAAGAATTGGGTTAATTCCACCGGTTAACAGAACAGCAAGTGGAATTCGTGATTACACAAAGGAAGACTGTACATGGGTCAATTTTATTAAATGTATGAGAAATGCAGGGCTTTCCATTGAGACATTAGCAGAATATGTTGCGTTATTTGCAAAGGGAGATTCCACAATACCAGCAAGAAAGGAATTACTGGTAGAACAACGCAAAGAACTGAATGAAAAAATAGAAGAAATGAAACAGACAATGGCATATCTTGATCAGAAAATAGAGCACTATGAAGATTGTATGGTGAAATTTGAAAGCGATCTGAAAAAATTTGGTGATCAGGAGAAATAATCATCAAAAATAAAGAAATACCTCTTTTCTTATGAATAATCTTTTGGTATTGTAGAAAAATAAATCTATATGTGTACCCATATGGAAGAGTTCATACGAAGGCTCATGTAATAGATGTAGAGAGTGAAATAGTTAGGAGGGTTTCTATGGCCATTGATCATGTAACAGAATTTAAAGAGGATATTCAGGAATTTCATAAGGTGACAAGACAGTTCTACAACGGAGAACTGACAGTCCCACAGTACAAATCTTTCTCAGGCGGTTTTGGCAGCTACGCCCAGCGTGGTGGGGAACGAAGTATGCTTCGTCTCAGACTTGCCGGAGGGGAGATCAATCAGGACAATCTGTCATTTATTGTAGAAAGTATTAAAAAATATCATATCAGTCTGGTCCATCTGACGACCTGCCAGAGCGTACAGTTGCACAATCTGACAGAAGAGACTGTATGTGAATTGATCGGAGAGGCATTTGATCATGGCATCATTACTCGTGGTGGTGGCGGTGATTTCCCAAGAAATGTGATGTGCTCACCGCTTTCAGGTGTGGAACAGGGTGAATATCTTGATGTGCTTCCGTATGCAAAAGAAGCAGCAGACTATCTGCTCGGTTTCATTAAGACGGTAAAACTGCCAAGAAAACTGAAAGTATGTTTTACGAACAGTGATAAAGATGAAGTTCATGCGACATTTCGGGATATGGGATTTGTTGCAACAAAAGAGCACAAATTTGATGTCTATATTGCTGGTGGTCTCGGAATTAAGCCCAAGATGGGAGTTCCTGTCGTAAAAGGACTTGAACCGGATCAGATTCTTTACTGCATCAAATCCATGGTCGATGTATTTACGGAACATGGAAATTATCAGAATAGAGCTGCGTCAAGATCTAGATTTATGCAGGATACACTTGGCGTGGAAGGGTTGCAGAAAGCATTTCAGGAAAAACTGGAGAAAAATCTGGAAGCTGGTGGACTTACCATTAACATTCAGGCAGATAAAATCGAAAAGAACACCCAGTCAATTCGGGAGATCAGTGAGACCTGTCTGGTAGAGAACAACAGGGATGTGGTAGTTGCAAATGAGAAGAATACCCGTCTGGTTCCACAAAAACAAACAGGACTCTATGCAGTTGCCTATCATCCAGTCGGCGGCAGTCCAAAGCCTGAATTCTTTGGAAAGCTGCAGCAGGTGATCGGTGACATGAAAGATGTGAACATCAGAATCACACCCGATCAGGGATTATATGTGATCAATCTGACAGCAGAAGAGGCGCAGAAAGTATTAGAAGTAACAAAAGATGGTGCGGACACGCTATTTGAAACATCCTCTGCCTGCATTGGAGCAAGCATCTGTCAGGTCGGAATCGGAGATTCCCAGGAAATGCTTAAGAAATGTGTAGAACGTGTTCGAAAAGAGCATTTCCCAGACAGAGTACTGCCTAAGATCTATATTTCTGGATGTCCGTCATCCTGCACAGGTCAGCAGATAGGTGCAATTGGATTTCGTGGTGGTAAAAAGCCAACACCAGAGGGACCGAAGTTCTCCTTTGCAGTTTATGAAAATGGTTGTGAATATCTTGGCAGCGAACGGTTCGGTACAGATGTTGGTAATATGCTGGTCGAGGATATTCCAGAATTTCTGGTAGATCTCGGAAAAGAAGTGATGTCACATGGAATGATCTATGATGAATATGTAAAAACATACCCGGATGGATTAAAACAGGTGGCAGCTAAATATTTATAAATCTAGAGGCCTTCCATAAGACAGATTCATAAATCTGTTTATGGAAGGTCTTTTTTTGCACTGGTTCGAACAAAGTTTCCGAACATCATTTCGGTTCAACTTGTAGAATATAGGTCCTTTATGGTATAATTGGAATAGAAAATCAGGGTGTATGCAGGGAAAACAGGTGCATGCAGGTAAACGAATGCACGCAGGCAAACATCATGAATATGCAGGGAAAACATGTACATGCAGGTAAGCCATATGTATGCAGGTAAGTTATGTACATGTAGGTAAGCCATGTGCATGCAGGTAAGCCATGTGCATGCAGGTAAGCCATGTGCATAAAGGTAAGCTATTGCATGTAGGTAAGCCATATGCATACAGATCGGTATGCATCTTGATACACCCTGGTACAAATGTGGAGAGAGAACAATGAGAGATGTGGAACAGATGCGCGCAGAGATCGTTGCATATTGTAAGACACTGGAAAGTGTTTATGAAGATTATCCGTTTCATGACGCCAACTGGACGGTGATGCGGCATACAGACAACAAAAAATCATTTGCCTGTATTTACGAAAGACAGGAGGCTGTCTGGGTCAATGTCAAATGTGATCCGCAATGGAGAGATTTCTGGCGCAATGTATATGAAGCGGTCGTTCCGGCGTATCATATGAACAAAGAGCACTGGAATTCTATAATTATGGATGGAACAGTTCCGCCAAAGGACTGGAAACGAATGATTGAAGAGAGTTACCTGCTGACAAAGAAGACAGAGACAAAGAAGACAGAGACAAAGAAGACAGAGACAAAGAAGACAGAGACAAAGAAG